>CALKIP010000142.1 GCA_937995995.1 uncultured bacterium | reverse complement strand
CCGCGGATACGTGCCTCTGGACAAGAAAACTCACGTCCGTTATACTGTGCGCTGACGAGCGACGTTCGGATGCTTCCGGAAGCCACAGTGCGATAGGGACCTGGACCGCTGTGTTCGGGTTCCTTTTTTTGTTGCTCGTCGACGCCCGGCGCGGGGGGCGAGAGACACCCGCAAGTCACAGATGTTCGATCGGTACGACGTTACCGCACTCGACATCATCCACACAAAGGGAGTACGGTATGCGTACCAGCGGAACCGTGAAGTGGTTCAACGACCAGAAGGGCTTCGGCTTCATCACGCCGGAGGATGGCTCGAAGGATTGCTTCGTCCACCACTCGGCCATCCAGGGCTCGGGCTTCAAGACGCTCGCCGAGGGTGAGCGCGTGGAGTTCGACCGGATCGAGGAGGCCAAGGGCCCCAAGGCGATGAACGTCGTCCGCGTCGACTGACGCCACTTCGTTCCGTTCGTCGTCGTCTGTGACGGCGTCGACAAACGAGAGCCGGACCGAGCAATCGGGCCGGCTCTCGTTTTTCTGGGGCGATTTCACTGCGGGGGTATCTCCTCGTCCGGAACGGTCGAATGGCGTGCGTGTAACGGTGTCAGGGCGACAATCGTGTAAACCAGGGCACCACAACCGTTTACCACCAGAATCGCCGCGGGGTGCCCGGTGAGTGACCCGGGTGGATCGTGGATCGTGGCCATTGCCCGCACATCGCCCCTGAGACAAGGGCAGCAGGGTAGCCGGTGCAGTTGCCGTCCGCTCGACACCACACCCGGAAGTCCCGGAAGGATGGGAAGCGATGCAGTACTTGGGGCTGATGGCGGCCTTGTTCGTGCTCGGCGCGGGAATCTCGCCGGTGCCGGGCACATCCGTGGCCTTCGCGGCACCGGTGTCGGAGTCGACGGAGCCGTGCCGGATCGAAACGACGGGGGTGACGGAGGAAGGCGAATTCGAGGCAGCTCAGGAGGATGTGGAACGTGCGCTCGCGGCGTGTGAGGCGGCGCGGAGCCGTTTCGCCGAGCTCTTCGGCGACTCGGTGCCCGAGGTGAGCGTCGTCCTTTGGGACAACCCGCGCTACCGGGTCGGCGTTCGTGGCGAGAGCGCGATCGTCTTCTGGCCGAGCAGCTCGACCATGGCCGCACTGGCGCCGAGCCCGGAAGTGGCCAAGAAGCATGTCGCCGCGCAGTGGCGCGAGGTCCTGCCGCACGAGATCGCACACGTGCTCCTGGCCGTGCGCTTCTTCGCCGACGACACCGGCGTGTCGCACGACGGCTACGGCACCCCGCTCCCCGACTGGCTCGACGAGGCGATCGCGATCTGGGCAGAGCCGCCGGCGAGCCGCCGCGAGCGCGTCGCGTACGCACGTGCGCTCCCTGACAAATGGCTGGATCTGGAGACGATCCTGTCGATGTCGCATCCGGCCGCGAACAACTCCGCTGCCTACACCGCACGCGACGGCACGGCGGCCGCGCCCGACCGCGCACTCTGGGCCTTCTACCAGCAGTCGATCGCGGTCCTCGCCTTCGTCCACGACGCAGGCGGTCCCGAGGCCGTCCAGGAGCTGGTCCGCCGTCTGGTCGCCGACCCCGACGACCCGAACGCTCTGGCCGGGCTGCCCGGGCTGCCTGAAGACTTCGACGGCGTTCTGGCGGCGTGGAGCGACTGGGTCGAAGGCGAGCCGTGATCGGCAGACGGCAGGGTGGCCAGTGCTGGATACGTCGCTGGTGGGTCACGATCCAAGGGCACGGGCGGCAGATCGAACCACACTCACCCCCATGCCGGTTCAGGCCTCGTGCCGCGGCTCCTTGCCCCCGCTCGCGGTGAGAAGCCCGCTCAGCGCGCGCTGTTCTTCCCGGGTGCGTGCGGTCACGACCACGACGATCGCGTCCGGCGCTTCCGCCGCCCGTACGAAGCGCGGCTCCGCGCGTCGCCTTATGAAGAGGCCGAGGAAGGCCCCGACAAGGGCCCCCGTGACCGTCGCCAGATTCGGCCCCAGGAGCTGCGTGATCGCGCCCAACCCAGGTTCGGCGAATCCGGGTCGGGCGATGAACACGAGCGATACGACCGCACCGACGATCAAGCCGATCAGGCCGCCGATCCCCGCGAAGCGCATCGTCTCCCGCCCGAGTGAGCGAGCGCGGTTCGGGTAGAAGCGCCGCGCCGCCGTGGGGGATACGACCACGTGCACGAGGTCGCGCGGCACCCCGGCCCGTGTCAGGCGAGCCAGTGCATCGTCGACATGGGCAGGATCGTCGAAGAGGGCGGACACCGCGAAGGACCCACGGGCGGGACCCGGGCTCAGGGGCGCGTTCATGGCATCCCTCCCGTGCCCGGTTCACCCGGCGACGGCGCCTGCCCGCCCTGCCCGCCCTGCCCGCCCTGCGCACCCTCGTCACCCGCCTCCGCCGCGCCTCCGCCTTCCACGGCGCCTCGGATCTCCGGAGCCGCCACGGCGGCGCTCAACTCGTCGGCCGTCCACGGCTGCTGGCGCTCGGCGGTCGCCTCGCGAAGCCCGGTCACGAGCTCGGGCTCGACCGGTGACGCATCGTTCGTCTCCCACTGGCGGATGTACGTGGCGACCGCGGCGACCTCGGCATCGGTCATCATCGCGCCCCACCCGGGCATCACACCGCTGTACGACGTCCCCGCAACCTCGATCGGACCCTGCAGGCCGTGCAGGATGACCAGTACCACTATCTCGGGCGCTCCCGTTACCCACTCCGACCCGATGAGGGGCGGGAAGGCCGGCGGTAGCCCCATCCCGTTCTGCTGATGGCACTGCTGGCAGCGCGAGGCGTAGATCTGTGCACCCGCCTGGACCGGATCGACCGCCGCGCCGACAGTGGCCTCCGCCGTCTGGCGCTCCACGTACGACTCGGCCTGGCCGAACGCCATGTGCGTCCCGAGGCCGAATGTGCCGCCGTGGCGGCCGAGGTACCACCCACCCCAGAAGAGCGAGAGGGCCGCGATCGCCCATAGCCACCACGGCGCCGGCTCCCGACCCTCCTCGGGGTCGCGTGGCTCGCGGAAGAGCGGACGATGGATCTGCTCGACGTCGGGCTCGAAATCGTGCTCGCCCGCCTCCGGCAGAGCCTCCTCGTGCGCCTCGATCTCGGACGGGTCGACCTCGCCGTGGCGGTGCACCAGGTCGCGGTCACGATCGTTCATGGCACCGCCTCACCCGGCCCCGCCGCCCCCTCCTGCCCCGGGACCGGATAGCCGCGCCGCAGGCTCAGCAGGTAGTCGACGAGTGCGATCGCATCCGGCGTCGCGACCACGACGCGACCCTCCGGGGCGTAGCGCCCCTCGATCGGGATGACGACGTCGTCGGGCGCGACGTCGTCAGGCCGCTTCTCCTCGAAGAGGTACGGATACGCCGGCATGATCGACCACTCGACCAGGGCGCGCGGGTTGTAGAGGTGGAGCAGGTGCCACTCACGGCTCGGCAGACGCAGCCCGACGTTGATCAGGTCGGGGCCCGTGCGCATCGTGCCCAGCAGGTGCGGTGCGTCGTAGATGTAGTCGGAGGGAACGCTCGGACGATCGCCCCACCCGCGCTGCACGTCGGTGGTGAAGGCGTCGTCACGGACCTGCTGCGAATGGCAGTAGAGGCAGCCGTTCGCGATGTAGACCTCGCGGCCACGAAGCTCGCTCTCCGAGTAAGGCGCGAGCTCCGCCGGCACCGGGACCTGCAACAGCACCACGTGCGGGATCCCGACCAGCACGATCCCCGCGAAACTGACCGTCGCGACCACGCCGATGACGAGCAGCCAGACGCGGGTCACGCCTCCTCCTCCTCACCCGCCGAGTAGATGATCGGCCGCACCTCGTGGAACGGCGGCGCCTCCCGTGCGACGGCCGGCCCCCGCACCATCCGCCAGTAGTGCCAGATGAAGGCCAGGTGTCCCGCGGTCAGGATGAGCGCGGCGACCGAGCGCGTGACCAGCCCCGGGATCGTCACCTCGACCGAGCGCTGGAAGGGCACCTGCGGATCGATCAGCGCGAGCCCCTGGAAGACGCCGACGATGGTCAGCGCGATGACGTAGATCGCGATCCCGCAGAGTACGAGCCAGAAGTGCCACTGGATGAGGCGCGGGCTCGGCCACTCGCGCCTCACCAGGCGAGGTACGATGTAGTACATCGACCCGAAGAGCACGAAGGTGACGAAGGAGTAGACGCCCACATGCGAGTGCGCGATCGTCCAATGGGTGAAGTGGGTGATCCGGTTCACCTCGCGCAGCGAGGTGAAGGTCCCCTGCAGCGAGACCGCGGTGTAGGCGATGGCGCCCAGTACGACGAAGCGGAGCGTGGGACTGTAGCGGAGTGCGCCGAACCGCCCGACCATCGTCATGTGGTGGTTGACGGCCACCGCGAGGACGGGGATGACCATGAGCACGCTGGCGACGATGGAGGTCGTGATCATCCACGTCGGCAGCGGCCCGCCGATCAGGTGGTGCAGACCGTTCAGCGAGTAGAAGAACGCCAGGCTCCAGAAGCCCAGGAGCGAGAGCTGGTAGCTGTAGATCGGCCGCCCCAGAACCTTGGGGATGAAGTAGTAGATCGCCCCGAGGCAGACCGCGGTCAGCCACAGACCGAGGGCGTTGTGCGCGTAGAACCAGTTCGCGCCCCCCTGCTCCACACCGTCCAGCGTCGGCCAGTTGCCGATCAGGAAGATGACGGGGAACCAGACGAAGGCGCCGAAGATGTACCAGACGGAAACGTAGAGGTGATCGCCCTCGCGGATCACGAGCGTCGCCAGCAGCGTGATGCCGACCAGCCCGCCGCCCACGACCAGGAGCGGGTCGGCCACCCAGCGGTCCATCTCGAGCCACTCGAGGCCGTCGTTGCGGCCGGCGATGATGAGCCCGATCCCGATCAGCAGCCCCACGTTCCAGATCGCGATCCCCGCGATTGCCGCCTTCGGCCAGCGCAGTTCGTTGTGCACCAGCCGGGGCAGGATCCAGAGCGAGACGCCGAGCATCGCGAGCGACGCCCAGCCGTAGATCATCGCGTTGAGGTGGACCGTACGGACGATGCCGAAGGTCAGCGAGCCCTGCCGGATGAGCCAGTCGGGCAGGTGCATCTTGAAGCTGGCGACGTCGCCATAGATCGTTCCGACCAGGAGCCAGAAGAGCGCGGTGGAGAAGGCGAAGAGCGCGGGGGTGCGACTGGACTGGTCGGCACGCAGCCGAATGTCGACGTCCTCACGAAGCGGGATCAGCGCATCATCACCCGAGAGCGCCTGCGCACCCGTCGAGCCCTGTGTGCTCTGTGAATCCTGCCCCCCCGGTTCACCCCGAGCACCCGGTGGTCCCGGCGAGCCCTGCGCACCTGGCCCATTCACTGTGCACCTCCCCACTCCCCGGGCTCGGGCGCGATCGGCTCGCCGTACGCCTGGCGACGCGCCTCGCGCTGCGCCTCGTCCTCCCACGGCCGCTCGAGCCGGTAGTCGCGCTCCTCGAAGATGACGTGTGCCTGTGCCTCGAGATGATCGAAATGCCCTCTCCGCCACGCCCAGTAGAACGCACCGAGCGCGGCGAACCCCATGACGAGGGCACCCAGGATCACGATGAGAGAGGCGGGAAGCATAGTGTCGGCGCCGGGAGCAAGATTCGCGCCTCTCCCCACCGGGTCTGCCCGACCCGAGGCGGGATGATCCACGGCTCGGTGCCGCCGCCGCGCCGCTTCCCGTAAACCCGGATCCCCACGCCGACGCCCGTCGTGGCGCACTCCCTGCAGCCAGCCAACCAGTCGCCGGGCACTCACCCCGTCCGAGCGACCGTCTCGCTGCCCTCGTTCACCCTGCCCCCAACCACGCGGAGCATCATGCCAGGGCCCGTATCCGACCAGGTCATCGTGATCACCGGCGCCTCGAGTGGGATCGGGCTGTCGACGGCAAAGCGCGCGGCACGCCAGGGCGCGAGGGTGGTGCTCGCGGCGCGGAACCGTCGTTCACTCGACGCGGCGGTGGCCGGGCTGATCGGCGCGGCGGCGGTGGCGTACGGGCTGATGAGACGGGCGTAGAGCCAGACGGCTGCGTGCCACGCATGCGTAACGACCGATCCGGTGCGAGGACGGCCGGGTGTTCATGAGGTGCGGGCCACGCCCGCACAGTGCCGTCTCCCCACTGGTTCGGCTTCGGGACCGGGCGTAGCAGGGCGCCGCGAGCGCTCCCTCGCACTTTCCTTTCCCCGGCCCGGGTGTACATTCCCATAGGGTCGCAGGCGACACGGTTTTGCACCGTCTCCGCGCGATCCTTCCGGACCCGTGAAATGAAAAAAGCGAGGTTGCCGATATGTCCGTTGTACCTCCCGCCACCCTCGAGGGGTGGTACGTCCTGCATCAGGTCTTTTCCCTGGACTGGGCCGCGCTGCGTCGCCTCTCCGACGACGACCGCACTCGCCTCGCCGATGAGGCGAAGGCGCTGCTGGGCGAGCTGGCCTCGCCCGAGGGCGCGGGGTGGAGCGCCGCCTTCCAGCTCGTGGGTGGCGGCGCCGACTTCATGCTCATCCACTTCCGCGAGACGCCCGACGCACTCGCCGAGGCCTCGCTGCGGATCCGCCGTTCGGCACTCGGCCCGCTCCTCCGCCTCGAGTACGACTACACCTCTGTGACGGAGGCCGGACTCTACCAGGCCACTGCCGATGCGGCCGCACAGGCGAAGCCCGGCAGCGACGAGTTCCGGCGCATCATCGACGAGCAGGCCGCCGCCGAGCGCGGCAGCCGGCACGTGCAGCTGCGCCTCTACCCGCAGGTGCCGGACGACATGCGCTACGTCAGCTTCTACCCGATGACGAAGCGCCGCGTGCACCCCGACAACTGGTACACGCTCCCGGTCGACGAGCGGAATCGTCTCATGCGCGAGCACGGCCTGACCGGCCGTAATTACGCGGGCCGCATCTTCCAGGTCATCACCGGCTCGATCGGCTTCGACGACTGGGAGTGGGGCGTCACGCTCTTCGCGCGCGACATGATCGACATCAAGGGCGTGGTCACCGACATGCGCTACGACGAGGCCAGCTCCCGCTACGGTGAGTTCGGCAGCTTCTTCGTCGGAATCCGCCTCTCGCCCGGCGAGTGGGTGGAGAAGTTCCTGGCAGAGTAGGAAAACACGACCAGGCGCGGGCGTGCCGTCGGTCGGACGGCGCGCCCGCGCGGCGCACATAGCGGGGCCCAGGACCGGCTCACGGACAGCGTTGCGAACGTACCGCGGGCCCAGGATTGGTCCTCCCCCGATGTGTCCCAAGCGCGCCCGCGTTCCACGAACGGATCGGACGGCCCATGGATGTAGAGCTCGGCATTATCGAGGGATATTACGGCAGGCCGTGGACGTGGGAGGCGCGGGAGGAGACCCTGGCCTGCCTCGCGCCGCACGGCTACCGCTTCTACTTCTACGCGCCCAAGGCCGACCCCTGG
>CALKIP010000141.1 GCA_937995995.1 uncultured bacterium | reverse complement strand
CACCGTCGAGGCGTACAAGGTCGCGCCCGAGCTGGCTCGCCACGGCGCCGGCGCCGTCGTCTGGAGCGACTGGTCGTCGTTCAAGATCGAGGCGTACGACGGCACGACGTACAACGCCCGTGTCTTGACCGATGCCGGCGTGCTGACGTCGCTGCACTCCGACAACAGCCAGATCGCGAGCCGGATGAACTGGGAGGCGGCCAAGATGCTGCGCACCGGGATGGACGAGGAGGCTGCGCTCGCGCTCGTCACGAGCAACACCGCGAAGATCCTCGGCATCGACGATCGGGTCGGCTCGCTCGAGGTCGGCAAGGACGCCGACTTCGTGATCTGGAGCGGGCACCCGCTCTCCTCCTCGACCCGCGCCGAAGAGACCTGGATCGACGGCCGCAAGTACTTCGACATCGACGAGGACCGCCAGATGCGCGAGGCGATCGAGCGGGAACGGGCACAGCTCGTCCAGCTGATCCTCGACCAGCGCTGAGCGAGAGGAGACTATCCATGAAAACCGGAAGTGTAATTCGGAAGATCGGCGTGCGGGGACTCCTCCTCGCGGTGCTGATGGCGACTGCGGCGGGACCCGCCGCTGCACAGATCCCCGCGCCGGCACAGGAGCGTCCCATCGCCCTGGTCGGCGGAACCCTCCACACGGTGAGCGGTGGCGTGATCGAGGGCGGCACCATCGTCTTCGACAACGGCGTGATCACCGCCCTCGGCCGCGACGTCGAGATCCCCGCCGGCGCCGAGCGGATCGATGTCACCGGCCGGCACATCTACCCCGGGCTGATCGACGCCTACAGCATGATGGGCATCTCCGAGATCGGCGCCTTCGCCCAGACCGTGGACGTCCGTGAGCTGGGCGACATCAACCCCAACGCACGTGCCGCCGTCGCCTTCAACCCCGAGAGCCGCCACATCGGTGTGGCGCGCTCCAATGGAGTGCTGGTCACGGTCTCGAGCCCCGGCGGCGGGCTGATCGCCGGTCAGGCCAGCACGATGATGCTCGACGGCTGGACCTGGGAGGAGATGACGCTCGACCCGTCCGTCGGCCTGGTCGTCCAGTGGCCCTGGACGCGCGACGAATCGCGCTACCTGGACGGCATCCGCCAGCTCCGTGAGGCGTTCGCCGACGCGCGGGCCTACCGCACCGCCGTACGGGCCGGCGAAGGTCTGCACGACTTCGACTCACGCTGGGACGCCATGATCCCCGTGCTCGATGGCGAACTCCCGGTCATCGTCGCCGCCGACGAGGTGCGCCAGATCCAGGATGCCGTGACCTGGGCCGAGGAGGAGGGCGTGCGCCTCATCATTCGGGGCGGGCGCGACGCAGGCTACATTGCCGAGCAGCTCGCCGAGCGGCGGGTCCCCGTGATCGTCACGCCCGTGATTGCGGCGCCGGGCCGGGCGTGGGAGCCCTACGACGCCTCCTACGCGCTCCCCGCCACGTTGTACCGGGCCGGCGTACCCTTCGCCATCAGCGGAGAGTCGAGCCCCGCCTACGCGAACCGTCTGCCCTACGAGGCCGGTGCCGCGACCGCCTTCGGCCTGCCGGCCGATGAGGCGCTCAAGGCGGTCACGCTCTACCCGGCGCAGATCCTCGGGCTCGACGGCCGCATCGGCTCGCTCGAGGTCGGCAAGGACGCGACGCTCTTCATCACGACCGGCGATCCGCTCGAGTACGCGAGCGTCGTCGAGCAGGCGTTCATCGAGGGCCGGAAGATCGACATGATGGATGCGCAGCGGAGCTTCTTCGAGAAGTATCGGGAGAAGGTACGCCGAACGTCGGCCCGAAGCGGTACGACCGACGATTGACATGCTCCCCCACCCAGGGGGCGGGCGCTACAACGAATCAGGGGAGCGGGCCTCGTCGAGGCCCGCTCCCCTGATTTCTTTTATCCTGCCTGAAGTAAGGCGTGCTGGCTGGAGTAGTTCAGGGCTCGATCCGGAGTCTGCAGTCCCACACCGGCTCCGAGCCCGGCTCCGACTCCGGTCTAGTCCATCCCCCCCGTCTCGACACCGGTGCTCGCCACCGGCTCGCGTGCGGGCTCCGGCGCCCCGTCCGGCAGCCGGGCGCCGACCGGCTGCGGCACGAGTTCCTCGCCCTCGGTGCGCGCCACCACGGCCGCCACGGTCAGGTCACCGGTGATGTTGACCGACGTGCGGATCATGTCGAGGATCCGGTCCACACCCATGATCAGCGCGATCCCCGCCGCCGTATGCGCGCCGAGTCCGATCGACTGAAGCACCAGGATCAGCGTGATGATCCCCGCACTCGGCACGCCAGCGGCACCGATGCTCGCCAGCGTGGCAGTGAGCACGATCGTCGCCTGGGCGCCCAGATCGAGCGGCACGCCGTAGATCTGTGCGATGAACATGACGGCCACGGCCTGGTAGAGCGCGGTGCCGTCCATGTTGATCGTCGCACCGAGCGGGAGCACGAACGAGCTGACCTCCTTCGAGATGCCCACGTTCTCCTCGGCCGTCTCCATCGTGACGGGCAGCGTCGCGCTCGAACTGGAGGTCGAGAAGCCGACCAGCGGCGCGCTCGCGACGCGTCGGAAGAACTGCGCCGGGTTCAGCTTCGCGCCGAAACGCGCGAGGAGGCCATAGGTGCCGAAGACGTGGAGCAGCAGGCCGCCCACGACCGTCAGGGCGTAGATCAGCAGCGACTGCAGCAGACCCAGGCCGAAGCGGGCGACCACCGCCGCGATCAGCGCGAAGACCGCGTACGGTGCCAGCTTCATGATCCAGTCGATCATGACCAGGACCGTGTCGTTCACCCCCTCGGCGAAGGTGAGCACGGCCTTGCGCCTCTCTTCACCGATCATGGTGATCGCGGCGCCGAAGATGAGCGTGAAGATGATGAGTGGCAGCAGTTCGCCGTTCGCCGCCGACGCGATCGGGTTCGACGGGATCATGTTGAGCAGTACTTCCACCACGCCCGGGCTCTCTTCGGCGAGCTGAAGCCGGCTCTCCGCCTCGCCCGCGAAGGCGGCGGCGAGCTCGTCACGCGTGCTCGTGTCGATGCGTGAGCCCGGCTGCACTACGTTCGACAGCACGATGCCGAGCGTCACCGCGACCGCCGTGGTGGACATGTAGAGACCGACCGTCTTGCCGCCCAACCGGCCGAGCTTGCGGAAGTCGCCGAGCGAGGCCGTACCGATCAACAGGCTCGCCACCACGAGAGGGATCACGATCATCGTGATCAGCTTGATGAACGCAGTGCCGATCGGCTCGAGTGCGACCAGGGTGCTCTGCAGCCACGTGAGCTGCATGACGTTGGCCGCAAGGCCGAAAACGACCCCGAGCACGAGGCCGATCAGGATCTTCGTGTAAAGCTGCATGCCCTCTCCAGTGAATGACTTCCGCACTGTCGGATTTTTGGATTGGAACCGCGAAACTATCGCGGGACAAACGCTAGCGCAACACCGTTTTCGGCACGCTCGTATGATTATGCGGTACTCGGGCTCTCGATTCCTCGTCGCCGGCCTGCTACATTTCGGACCATGAAACGTGTAATGCTTGGTCTCCTGGTCGCTTTTGTGTACGCCTGTGGCGGGTCCGAGGGTCCTCGGTCGACGACCGGCTCGGGCGGCGCACAGGGCTCGGGTGAGGCGGCGTCGTACGCCCGCAACTTCATCCTCCTCTCGCGCCAGGCGGACGCACCCGTTGCTGCGGTACTCGACTTCACCGCCGACGAGAACTCCGACTCCATCCACCGCTCCGCTGCCGCCTGGTTGCTGACCGACGGCGCCTGGCGGCGGCTCCTGCAGGCGTCGTGGCAGACGGAGCCCGTGCGCGAGCCGTGGCGGCTCGTGCCGCATGAGGAGCTTCGCCTCCTCGTCGGCGATCGCGGCGAGATCGAGGCGCTGGTGCACCGCGCGGATTCCACGGGCTTTCGCCTGGTCCCCTCGGTGGCGGTCGCGGAGTGGAGCGCGGGCGATGCGGCGCAGTTCCGGCTGCGCCGCGGCGAGCTGCGCCTCCAGGATCGCTCGATCGTCGGTGTGCTGCTCGACCTCCAGACAGGTGCTCGGGCCGCGGGTGCCGCCACGGCGGACGTCGCCTTCCTCACGGACGGCGAGGGCGCGCACCTGATCCTGGCCGAGAACGGTACGGGTTCGATCTCCGCTCGGCTCTTCCGCGATGCCGAGGAACTCGTGTGGGAAGAGTTGAAGCTCACCCCACTGGCCGCGGAGGTTTCCCCGGGTGCGGAGGGCGCCGTCCACGAGGTCGCCGATGCCGAGGCCCGTACGGCCGGCCATGCGGACGGCTGGAGGATCGCCGGGACGTCGGACGACTTCGCGGGCGAGCTGCGGGCGACCGGTGATTCGCTCGATACGCCGGCAGCGGGAGCCGGCGCGGGCGTGCAGACCGTCGTCGTGGACGGCTGGATCGAGGCGCGCGGCGAGCGACGCACCGTCTTCGGTGTCGTCCGGCGCGGACGGGAGTGATCGACGTCGCCACGCAGGTGGCCCTGACGGTGCTGTTCGGGGCGCTCGCGGGCGGCATCACCAACTCGCTCGCGATCTGGATGCTCTTCCACCCCTACGAACCGCCGCGCATCTTCGGCCGTCGGTTTCGCGGGCTGCAGGGTGCGGTCCCGAAGAACAAAGCTCGGCTCGCTTCCTCGATCGGCCGTACGGTCGGCACCCGGCTGCTCGCCCCCGAGGACCTGGCCGGCATCGCCGCGCAGCCGACCTTCCGTGAGGCATTCGACGAGCGCCTCACGCGCTTCCTGCGCTCGATCCTGGAGCGTCGGCGTGGCTCGCTCGCCGAGTCGCTTCCGGAGCCGATCGCCGCGGAGCTGCACACACTGCTGGACGAGACGGCAGGCAGCCTCCTGGCCCGCTTCGACGCCTACCTGGCGAGCGACGCATTCCTTGACGAGGCGCGGCGCTGGGCCGAGCGCCTCGCCCAGGACCTCGCCAACCAGCCGATCGGTGACATCCTCACGCCGGAGCGCGAGGCGGCACTCGCCACCGCGGCCGACCGCTGGATCGCCGATGCCGTTGGCGGCGCGGGCTTCGAAGCCGCCATCACCGACTACATCGACGGCGCCGCGGACCGGCTCCTGAAGCCCGGCCGCACCTTCCAGGAACTGCTCCCCACCGGCCTCGTCGCCGCGGTCGAGAAGGCGATCGCCGGCTACCTGCCCCTCGCCATCGAGCGCCTCGGCGGCCTCCTCGAAAACCCGGCCGCCCGCGAGCGTCTCGAGCGCGTGCTCCACGAGCTGCTCGACCGCTTCATGAGCGACCTCAAGTTCCACAAACGGCTCCTCGCCTCGCTCGTGATCACCCCCGAGACGGTGGAACGCGTGCTCGAGGCGGTGCAGGAAGAGGGCGCGAACAAGGTCTCCGAAGTGCTCCAGGACCCCGCCGTGCGCGACGCCATGGCCCGCAGCGTCAACGACGCCGTCGTCGACTTCCTGCGCCGCCCGGTCGACTCCGTCATCGGCCGCCCGGGCGATCCGAGCGTCGAGGAGGCCAAGCAGACCGTCGCCGGGTGGGGGCTCGCCCTGGCCCGCGACCCGCAGACACGCGGCTTCCTGGTCGAGAAGCTCCAGGCGACGCTGCACGCCGCCGAGCGCCGCACCTGGGGCGACCTCTTCCGACACGTCCCGCCCGAACGCATCGCCGACGCCATCGTCGCCGCGGCCCGGAGCGAGCGCGCACGCGGCGCCTACCGCGACGCCGCCAGCCGCCTCGTCGACCGCATCCTCGAGCGCCCGATCGGCCGCCTCGCCGACCACCTGCCGCCGGACGCACCCGCCCGGATCGAGCAGGCGATCGCCGAGCCGCTCTGGGGCTGGCTCCAGGACCAGGTCCCGGACATCGCCCGCCGGATCGACATCGGCCAGCAGGTCGAGCGCAAGATCCTCGACTTCCCGATGGCCCGGGTCGAGGAGCTGATCCGCGATGTCACCGAGCGCGAGCTCATCCTGATCGTGCGCCTCGGCTACGCACTGGGCGCGGTGATCGGCCTCATCTCGGCTACACTCGGCCTCATTCTCAGGTGAACGCCCCCGAGACTGCGCGTGTACCACCCTGGCGTGCGGACCCCGACACACGACCCACGCGGCCCCCGCGCCGCCACACATGTAGATGTGCAGCATGAAGACACTCCCCGAAACCTCCTCGCCCGCCCGCGGCGCCGAGGAGATTCGCGAGGCCGGGCACGCGCTGATCGAGCGCATGGCCCACCACCTGGAAGAAGTCGAGACGCTACCGGTCTCGACCACACGCACTCCGCGACAGATCGCCCGCGACTTCGATCTGCCGCTCCCCTGGGACGGCTCTCCCGCCGAGGAGGTGTGGGCCGACGCCTGGGAGCGTGTGGCCGGCGAGGCGATCCAGCTCCACCACCCCATGTACCTCGGCCACCAGGTCGCACCGCCGCTGCCGCACGCGGTCCTGGCCGAAGCCATGACGAGTCTCCTCAACCAATCCGTCGCCGTCTGGGAGATGTCGCCGACCGGCACGGCGGTCGAACGTCAGATCATCCGCTGGATGAAGGAGCTGCTCGGCTACCCGGAGGAGAGTGACGGCACGCTCGTCTCCGGCGGCAGCGTCGCGAACCTGACCGGACTGCTCGCGGCCCGCGAAGCAAGGTTTCCGGGGAGCTGGAGAGGCGGCGTCGCCGCGACCGAGGCGGCCCGCGCCGTCGTACTCGTCACCGGCCACGCGCACTACTCGATCGAGCGCGCCGTCGGCCTCATGGGCCTGGGCAGCGATGCCGTGCGCCCCGTCGCCGAGCGCGATGGCAGGATGGACGTGGCCGCGCTCGAATCCATGATCCGCGAAGCAGGCGATGAAGGGCGTCCGATCCTCGCCGTCGTCGCAACTGCCTCGAGCACCGCGACCGGCGCCTTCGACGATCTCGCGGCCATCGCCGACATCTGCGAGCGCGAGGGCGTGTGGCTGCACGTGGACGGCGCACACGGCGCATCGTTCCTCTGCTCGCCCGCGCTCCGTGGCCGGCTCGCCGGAATCGAGCGCGCCGACTCCGTCGCCTGGGACCCGCACAAGATGATGTTCATGCCGATCTCGGCCGGCGCCATCTTCGTGCGTGACCACCGGCACCTGGATGCGGCCTTCCAGCAGAGTGCGCCCTACCTCTTCCACGTCCGAGAGGGCGAGGAGCGCTCGAGCGACATCGGCAAGCGCACGCTCCAGTGCTCGCGCCGCGTGGACGCGCTCAAGCTCTGGATCTGCCTCAGGCACTACGGGCTCGGCCACTTCGCGCGGCTTCAGGAGCACACCGTCCGAAACGCCGAGACACTGCACCGGCTCCTCTCCGAAGCCGACGATTTCGAGCCGATGCACGCGCCCGAGGCCAACATCCTCTGCTTCAGACATCTGCCGGACGCCGTCCGCGGTTGGGAGTCGGAGCGGGTGGACACCTTCCAGGCGCAACTGCGCGAGCGCTACAACGCCTCGGGCAAGGGATGGATCACGGCGACCGTGCTGGGTGGCCGGCGCACGCTCCGCGTCACCCTCATCAACCCGAACACCCGCGTCGAGCACCTCGAGCGGATGTTGGACGGGCTGCGGGAGGAGGCGCGGGAGATGCTGGCGGAAAGGTGACTCGTCTCGAGTGGAGTCGCGGAGGCGAAGAGGCATCCGGTGGGCCATAGCCCTCGCCCCCGCGACTCCGCGAGAGGACAATCCTACACAGCCCCGGCCCGAGCCTCGAACCCCTCGATCCGTCCACGGACCTCGTCCGGGATCGGCTTGCTCGCGCCCGCGCCGTAGTCGTACATGACGAGCACCGTGCGGCCCGTGGTGAGCACGGCCCCGGTCTCGTCCCACAGCACGTACTCCATCGTCAAGCTGCTGCGGCCGAGGTGCGTGGTACGCACGCCCACGCTCAGGCGCGCCGGGAAGAAGATGCGCGCGTGGTAGCGCAGCTCGGCCTGACCCACGGTGTAATCGATCTCCTCGAGCGACGTTCGGCCGACCACCTCACGCCAGTACGCCGCGCGCGCCTCCTCGAAGTAGATCAGCGGTAGCGAATGATGCGCGTTCCCCAGGGCGTCGACGTCGCGGAAACGGACGGCGACGGGGTGGCGGAAGCGGAAGTCGGCGCCACAGTCTACGGGTTCCACGGGATCAGCGCTTCGGCGGGCGCAGCAGGTCGAGTGGCGTGAACTTGTGCACGCGCCGCGAACTACGGCGGCGCACTACGCGGTCCTCCCGGCCGGGGAGGCCGGGAAAACCGATGCCGATGTAGATGCCGATCGCGAAGGCGATCACGCCCCCAACGATGTAGAGTGTCATTCGTCCTCCTCGAATCCGGGGTGCAGAGGATCGCGCGTCGATCGCAGCCGCGGCGCCGGCGGCATCGTCCGCACCACCCCGAGCACATAGTCGTGCAATCGGCCGTTCGACGCCAGGATCCCGTGCACGTACGGATCGGCGTTGTTGTAGCGAAGCGGCCGGCCCTCCAGGTCGCTCGTGCGGCCGCCCGCCTCCTCGATGAGGAGCGCACCCGCACACACGTCCCACTCGCTCTTCGGGCCGCGGCTCAGGAAAACGTCGCCGACGCCCGCCGCG
>CALKIP010000140.1 GCA_937995995.1 uncultured bacterium | reverse complement strand
CTCGGAAGTACAACGGCGAGTGTGGAAGTCTCTGGGACGCGCTGCGTTGGGAAAAGCGCATCGAAGGCGCCGGGGTCGAGGCAGGAGTGGCGTTCTACGACCAGAGGGGTTGGGGCGGCCTCGTGGTGAATACGCCGATCCATTTCCCGATGCCGGCACAGGAGCAGGATCTCCTCGGCTTCGAGCGCTACACGATGGGGGGCGGTGGGCAGGGCAGCGCTCCGGCGCCGGATCCGGAGCAGTGCCCGATCGCGCTGCCACGGTGCCCATGACCCCGAGCTGACGGATCCGTACGCGTACACGTACGCGTGCCCCTGCCCAAACGAAAGCCGAGAACCCGGGCAGGGGCACGCGTAAGCGTAGGCGTACGGGTTTCCAAGCCGGTGTTTATCGTTCAGGCGAATTCGAAATGATCTCGGGAGGAGTTTTCCGATAGCCCGGCGCGAGTCGGCGGGCGAGCCCGCTCGCGCAGGCGGGAGTGGTGTCTCTCCGTGGGGGCGGGCGTGGGGGAACCCACGCCCTTGCCCGCGGCGCGGTCAGCGCGGAGAAGCCCCAAGTGCCCGGAGCATCTCTTCCCGAGTGATGTGCGTGGCGAGTGCGACGCCTTCCAGCCCGATCGGGAGTTCGCCTTCGATGCCGGCCAGGTTGATCGTCTGGGCGTAGAGCGTGCGTACCGTCGCCAGCATCTGCTGTTCTTCCGCGGGCGTGAGGTCCGGGAGACGGACGCGGCCCGCGTCGACCGCGGGGGCCAGCGGGTGCCAGAACTCCTTCTGCCAGTCGGGGAGGCGTGCGAAGACATCGCCCGAGATCGCCCACTCTACCTCGATCAGCGGAGCGCCCTCCTCGGCGACGCGGAAGACGAGACCCTGGAGCACACCCTCGCGCAGTTCCTTGAAGTAGTGGTGCGTCTCGTACGACTGGCCGCGCAGGTAGTGCGTGGCCACGATGTGCGTGGTGTACTGCCGGAGCGGGTCCGCGACGGTCCCGGTCTGCTGTGCGGCAGCCGGCGAGACGAGCAGGGAAGAAAGCGCTGCTGCGAGTGCAACGGCTGAGCCCATGTGCCGATTGCCTTGGAATCGCTTTCTCATTCGTCCACCTCCAGGAGGGGCCAGGTCTGCCCGCGGCGGCGCCGAGTCCACCGGTCGGTGGATCGTGCCTGCCCGAGAATGGCCCACGCCGATTCACCTTGCGTGCCACATTGCCACGCCGGAAGGACCCCGGGCCGCGCCGGTAGCGGTGCGGACCCGCCCGCCGACGCCTCGTACCCCACGCATCTCGCATGTAGGTGGTCAAGATGCTGGATTGTAGGTCGCCCGATTTCTAGATTGCGAAGGTCCCCCAGTTCCTCACCCGAGCCCGGACTGCGCCATGCAACGACCAACTCCGTCCCGCACCTCCCTGGGCCTTGCCCTCGCCCTGATCCTGGCCCTTGCGGCCGCCCCAGCGGCCGCCCAGGTGCCGACGCCTCGCGAGCACTTCGGATTCGACATCGGCGAGGACAGGAAGCTGGCCACCTGGTCGCAACTCACCTCGTACTACGACGTGCTGGCCCGGACCAGTGACCGGGTCACGATCGACACGCTCGGCGTGGCCACGAAGGGCGAGCCGTTCGTGATGCTGACGATCACGAGCCCCGAGAACCACGCGCGTCTGGACGAACTGCACGCCATCCAGATGAAGCTCTCGGACCCGCGCACGATTTCGGGCGAGGCGGAGCTGGAGCGGCTGCTGGACGAGGGGCGCACGATCGTCCTGATCACGCACAACATCCACTCGACCGAGGTCGGGAGCGCGCAGGTCGCCGCGCGGCTGGCGTACAAGCTCGCCGCATCGGACGATCCGAAGATCCGCGAGATCCTGGACAACGTGGTGCTCCTCCAGATCCCGTCGCTCAACCCGGACGGGACGAAGTGGGTGACGGAGTGGTACAACAAGTACGTCGGCACCGACTACGAGGGCACCTCGCCGCCGTGGCTCTACCATTACTACGTCGGGCACGACAACAACCGCGACTGGTACGCCTTCACGCAGGTCGAAACGGAGCTCACGATCCGCCACGCACACAACCGGTGGCACCCGCAGATCGTGCACGACATTCACCAGATGGGCGGCAACGGCGCGCGGATCTTCTTCCCGCCCTACATCGACCCGATCGAGCGGAACGTGGACCCTGCGATCGTCGCCGGCGTCAACCAGCTCGGCAGCTACATGGCGGCGGAGCTCACCGCGCAGGGGAAGGAAGGCGTGGTCATCAACGCGATCTACGACGGTTTCACGCCCGCGCGCGCGTACCAGCACTATCACGGCGGCGTACGCATCCTGAGCGAGACCGCCTCCGCGCGCCTCGCCTCGCCGGTCGACGTGCCGAAGGAGCGGGTCCGCGGTGGGCGCGAGTACGAGGCGAGCGAGCGGAGCTGGAAGTTTCCGCTCACGTGGGAGGGTGGGCGCTGGGGGCTGCCGCAGATCGTCGATTACATGGAGGCCGGCGCACTGGCGCTGCTCACCAACGCGGCCAAGAACCGGCGCTACTGGCTCGAGAACTTCCACGGGATCAACGAGCGCGCAGTCGAAGGGTGGGCCGAGTGGCCCGAGGCGTGGGTCATCCCGGCCAACCAGGCGAACGCTCCGGGGCTCGCGTACGTGCTCAGGATCCTGACGCTGGGCGATGTCGAGGTGCACCGGGCGACGTCGTCGTTCACCGCCGCGGGGCGCACCTTCCCGGCCGGCAGCTACGTGATCCCGATGCGGCAGCCGTACGCCTCCTTCGCGCAGACGATGCTCGAGGTGCAGGAGTATCCGGACCTGCGTGAGTACCCGGGCGGACCGCCGAAGCGGCCGTACGACGTGACTGCGCATACGCTTCCGCTCCTCATGGACGTCGAGGCGGTGCGGGTCGAGCGTTGGGATGGCCGCGCGCCGTCGCTCTCCGAGCCGATCGGGGTCCAGGATTTCGCCTTCGAGCTGCCTGCCGAGCTGCGTGGGAACGCGGCGCCGCGCGTCGGATTCTACAAGGGCTGGCGCGAGCCGATGGAGGGCGGCTGGACCCGCTGGATCTTCGACCAGCACGGGCTGGCGTACGACACCGTCATGGACCCGCGCGTCCGGCAGGGCGGCCTGAACGCCGACTACGACGTGCTCCTCTTCCAGGCGATCCGCCCGGACGCGATCCTCGAGGGCAACCGCCCCGGCTCGCTGCCGCCCGAGTACACCGGCGGGATCGGCGAAGAGGGCGCGGCTGCGGTGCGGGAATTCGTCGAGAACGGCGGGCGCCTCGTCGCGATCGAGGCGGCGACCGACTTCGCGATCGACCTCTTCGACCTGAAGATCGACAACGCCGTCGCCGGGCTGGACAGCCGTGACTTCTACGTCCCCGGCTCGATCCTGAAGCTGGACCTCGAGCGCGGCCACCCGCTGGCGCGTGGGATGGGCGAGAGCGCGGCCGGGTGGTACTGGCGCAGCAGCCGCGCCTTCGATGTCCGGGACCCGAGCGCGCGCGTGGTGGCGCGCTACGGCGAGGGCGACCCGAAGCTGTCGGGGTGGATCCTCGGCCCCGAGCACCTGGCCGGCAAGCCGGCCATGGTCGAGGTGCCCGTCGGTCGCGGCTCGGTGGTGCTCTTCGGCTTCCAGCCGAACTACCGCGCACAGACCGTGGCCACCTGGCCGCTCCTCTGGAACGCGCTCGCGGGTCCGGGCACGCGCGTGAGCGACGATTGAGTTTCGAAGTCGATGATGCGCCCCGACCCCCTTCCAGGGCCGGGGCGCGGACCGGCTCACGCAGGTCGGTGCGTGGCCTTGACGTTCGCACCGCGCCCGCGTAGACTCCGCGAAGCAAAACCGAGGAGACAGCATGCGAAGCCACGCCATTTCGATTATGTACATGTGCATGTCCGGCCCCCATGGGGGTGGGCGGGCGTCCACGTGTATGTCGGTGGACGTGTGAGCTGACCGAGCGAGACTCGGACTCCGACCCGGCCCCCTCCTGACCGAGGGGGCCGGGTTTTTTGTTGGTGTGATCGTTGGAGGTCCTATGGGACGATCTGTCACGAATGCGGGCGGCATCGGAAGCGGGACGGACGAGTCGCAGGGCGATACCGCGCCAGTGGCAGCGGGCGAGCGCGAGCGGGGGAGTGGTGCCGGGTGCGAGCGTGGAGGCGCAGCCGAGCGCGTGCTGCGGTACCATCGCGTGCCGCGTTTCGAGCTGGAGTCGGGCACCGTGCTGGAGGATGTGGTCCAGGCGTACCACCTGGATGGGGAGCTGAACGCTGCGCGCGACAACCTGGTCGTGATCTTCCACGCCCTCACCGGCACGCCCGACGCCGTGGGCGAGTGGTGGCGGCCGATCGCCGGGCCGGGGCGGGTGATCGACACCGACCGTTACGCCGTGTTGTGCACGAATCTGATCGGCTCGTGCTACGGGACGTCGCACGCGCCGCTGCCGTCCGGCGAGCGGCCGAAGGTCACGACGCGCGACATGGCGCGTCTGATCCGACTCCTGGTCGACGAGTTGGGTGTGCGGTCGGTGGCGTTCGCGGTGGGCGGCTCACTCGGCGGTATGGTCGCGCTCGAGTGGGCGGCAAGCTTCCCGGAGTTGACGCGCTCGGTCGTCTCGATCGCGGCGCCGGCGGCACACACCGCTCAGGCGATCGGCTGGAACCACGTCCAGCGGCGAGTGATCGAGGTGGCGGGAGAGGACGGCCTCGCGATCGCGCGCATGGTCGGGATGCTGACGTACCGCACCGCCGACGAGTTCGACGCCCGCTTCGGCCGGGAGCTCCGCCCCGACGGCCGTTTCCAGGCGCAGTCGTACCTGGACCACCATGGCGGCAAGCTCCTGGCGCGCTTCGACGTGCGAAGCTACCTGACGCTGATCGACGCCATGGATGCGCACGATGTGGGACGCGGGCGCGGCGGGGTCGCGGCCGCGCTTCGTGCGTTTCGGGGCCGGCTGACCGGCGTCGGGATCCCGGGTGACCTGCTCTATCGTGACGTGGACGTGCGCTCGTGGACCGATGCCGCCGGCGCCGCATACCGGGAAATCCACTCGATCCACGGCCACGACGCGTTCCTCCTCGAACCCGAGCAGGTGGAACGGGTTCTGACGGAAGCGCTCGGCGCCGCCTCGCCTCTCAGGGAAGCGGCTGCTGCCGGACCGGCGCGCTGACCTCGAGTGGGCCGGTCTGCTCGAAGTGGAGCGTGACGGCGACGGTGTCGTCAGGCTCGAGCGGCGCCTGCAGGTCGATCAGCATGATGTGGTAGCCGCCCGGCTCGAGACGCAACTCGCCACCCGCGGGCACGTCGGCGGAGTCGACGCGTCGCATCCGCATGATTCCGTCCTCGAGCGTGCTGCGGTGCAACTCGACGGCACGGGCCGCACTCCCCTCCACGCCGGTCAGCCGGTCGGCCGCGCCGCGGTTCCGGACGACCATGTAGACGGCCGAGGTCACGCCGGCCCCCGCACCACTCGACGGCCGCGCCCACGCCTCCTCGACCTCGATACGGGGTTCGTCGGAGGACGCATCTTCAGCGCACCCCGCGACGACGACCGCGAGGGCGGCGAGGAGGAACGCGGAGGCGCATACGGTGCCGGCGCGCTTACCGCCGGACCGCGCTCGCGCGCGTGGCAGCCCGAGGGTGAAAGATGCGGATCGCCGCCAGGCCGCCGGCCAGGGAAGCCGCGCAGCCAGTGACGTCGCCACGAACGACAGCCTTTTCATCCCGTTCACTCCCGCAACAGGCTTCTCATGTCCGAAGCCAGCTCCTGCACCCCGAGCTGTGGCGCCCAGAGCATGCGGGGCCGGCCCTCGCGGTCGAGTACCGTGATGGTGGCCGAGTGGTCGACCAGGTAGCCGCCCTCGGTGTCGCCCTCGCGACGTTCGTAGAAGATCCCGAAGCTCGAGGCGACGGCCGCAATATCCTCGGGCGAGCCGGTCAGGCCGAGCACGTCGTCGCCGAAGGCGCGCGTGTACTCGGCGAGCCGCTCGGGCGTGTCGCGCTCGGGGTCGACCGTGACCAGCACGATCGCCAGCCCCTTGCCACGGTCACCCAGCTCCGCCCGGGCCGAGGCCAGCTTCGCGAGCGTCATGGGACACACGTCGGGGCAGAAGGTGTAACCGAAGAAGATGGCCACATGACGACCCCGCAGCTCCGAGAGGCGGACCGGCCCGTCCGCGGACACGAGCTCGAAGTCCCGTTCCGGGAGCGGCGGGTCGAGGAGCGAGCCGTGGTAAGACGGCGCGCCGCGATCCAGGATCGAGCCCGCGACCAGGACCGCGATGCCCAGGAACATCACCAACCCAACAGCCCAGCGAATCCAGCGCATCATTTCATTTCGGGTAGCAGGCGAACAGGTGTGCGGCCTCGTAGGCCAGACGACCGAGACCGTCCTCGACACGCGCCTCCTTCGTCACGAGGCGCAGGTCCCGGAGGAGATCGTCAGCGTCGGGAGTGCCTACCCGGTACTCCGCCCGCACGATCCCCAGACCATCCACCAGGACCACCGCGGGGTCGAAGACGAAGCCGCCGGCATCGTCAGGGGCGTAATATACACCGAAGCCGCCGCCGATCATGTTC
>CALKIP010000139.1 GCA_937995995.1 uncultured bacterium | reverse complement strand
CTGAGTCCATTCGTCTGCCGGCGCCACGGCCGGCGAGGCATCAAACGATCGTCGACTGCGACTTCAGATAGTCGAAGACCTTACCTTCCGTGATCTCTTCTTCCAGTCTCGACAGCTGACCGCTCTTCTGGAGCTGGGCCCAGACCTCTCCGACGGGCCGCTCCTGACGCTCGGCGATCTCTTCGATGCGCGCATCGAGTTCCGCAGAAGTGGCCTGGAGTCCCTCCAGCTCGGCGACGCGCTCGATCACCATAATGCGGCGCAGTGCCTGTTCAGCCGCGGGGCGGGCCAGCTCCTGTGCCTCTGCGATCCGAGCAGGATCCGCGCCCTCTCGGGGGCCGATGATCTGCTGGAGGTACTGCTGGACCAACGAGTCCGGCACCTCGAACGGATTGGCCTCCACGATGGCGTCGATCAGCTTGTGCCGAACGCCGCGCTCGGCCTCGGCATCCGCCTCCTTTTCGAGGTCCTCGCGGATCCGGGCCCGAAGCGACTCGAGATCCTCGAAGTCGCCGACGCTCCGCGCGAACTCATCGTCGAGCTCGGGAAGCTCGGGGCGACGGACCTCGACCAGCTTGATGCGCGCCCGATCCTCACGGGTTGCACCCTCCTCCTCGGCCTCGGGGTCCGGCAGTTGGAGCGTGAACTCCTCTTCCACGCCCGGCTTGAGCGTCCGGATCGCATCCTCGACCGCCGGCACCGCCTCGCCCTCGCCCAGTACGATCCTGTACTCGCGCGGCTTCGCGCCCTCGGCACCTTCGCCCGTCGGCGTGATCTCCACGACGGTCAGGTCGCCATCCGTCGGCGTCTCATCCTCGAGTGGGTGCCAGACGGCTTGCTGCTCGCGTACCCGCTCGAGTACCCGCTCGACCTCGTCGTCGTCGACCTCGGGGCGCTCCCGCTTGATCTCGAACCCGCCGAGTCGGCTCAGCTCGATGACCGGTCGGACCTCGAACTCGACGTCGAAGGTGAGATCGGCGCCGGGCGAGTAGTCCAGGTTGTCGACCTCGCCCTGCGTGATCGGCTGAAACTCCTGCTGCTCGAGCGCCTCCCGGTACGCCTCGCCCACGACCCGCTCGACCGCCTCCTGCTCGATGGCCGCGCCGTACGTGCGCTCCATCACCTGCAGCGGCACCTTGCCCTTGCGGAATCCGGGGAGCCTGACCTGTCGGGCGAGCCGACGGGCCACTTCCTGACGCTCACGCTGTACGCGCTCACCGGGAACGGTGATGCGCAGCCGTCGCGCCCACGCGCGGGGTTCTTCGACGGCGATCTTGAGATTCGAAGTCTCGGCAGTCATTCCGATGGTTCTCGGGTGTCTCCTGATGCGAAAGGGGGGACTCGAACCCCCACGGGGCATGCCCACCAGATCCTAAGTCTGGCGCGTCTACCAGTTCCGCCACTTTCGCAGGACTTGGCGAAAAAATCTAACGGAGCGCAAGCGGCAGATCAACTGAGGAGCCGCCGGAACCGACCGTCCATGAGCAACGTACCCCGGGGTGGGCGTGGCGGTCCCTCCAGGCGCGGCAAGAGCGGAAGCGGGAATCACTTGGCGCATCGACCCATCGGCCCGAGCCTTCAGGGGACGCGGACGTTCGCGAAACGGGTCCGGCCATCCGGCCGCTGGAGCAGCAGGGAGACGATCTCTCCCGAGCGCATCCCGCGCAGAATGGAGCGGGCCTCGCGGGCGGAGTCGACGCTGCGGCGATTGATCTCCAGGATGCGCAGCCCACCGATGCCCAGTGTGGCGGCGGGGCTGGAGGGCTGCACTCCGGTGATGACCACACCGCCCGGCCGCTCGTATCCGATCTCGGTCGCGAGAGAGGGTGTCAGTTCGGAGACCTCGAGACCGAGGTCCTGGGGTGAGATCGCACGCCCCTGCGAGCCGAGGCGCGGCCGTTCCTGGATGATCTCCGCCTGCATCAGCCGAACCCGGAACCGATGGGGCTCGCCGTAGCGGATGACGCGCACGTCGACCGCGTCGCCGGGGCGGTGTTGGGCGACGACGCGCTGAAGCTGTCCGACGCGCTCGATCTTCTGGCCGTCGAGCGCCACGATCACGTCACCACGACGGAGCCCCGAGCGGTAGGCCGGGGACTCTTCGTCGGAGAAGTCCTCGACGAGTACGCCCGCGATCTCGGGGAGCCGGAAGACCTCGGCATCCTCGGCCGTCACGTTGACGATGTTGATGCCCAGGAGCGCGCGCCGCACATGGCCGTGCTCGACCAGGTCCGTCATCACCCGCTGCGCGAGGTTGGCCGGGATCGCGAAGCCGTACCCCTGGTAGAAGCCCGTGCCACTCGCGATCGCCGTGTTGATCCCGATGACCTCGCCGCGCAGGTTCACCAGCGGGCCGCCCGAATTGCCCGGATTGATCACCGCATCGGTCTGGATGAAGTCCTCGATGGCGTAGCTCGCCGCCGGGTCCGCGTGGGCAGCGAGCTCGGAGCCGATGATCTGGAGCGGCCGGCCCTTCGCGCTGATGATCCCGCTCGTGACGGTGAAGTCGAGCGTGCTCGCGTCGCCGAAGCCGGGGTTGCCTATCGCCAGCACCCACTCGCCGACCCGGGCATCCTCCGAGTCGCCCAGGCGCACGGTCGGCAGCCGGTCCGCGTTGATCTTGATGACCGCGACGTCAGTCGTCGGATCGCGCCCGACGACCTCGGCCTCGAAGCGACGCTTGTCGACGAGGGTGACCATGATCCGGTCCGAGCCGGTGATCACGTGGTTGTTGGTGAGAATGTAGCCGTCGGGCGATACGATGAACCCCGTTCCGCCGGCGATCTGAGGCGAGTGCCCATCTTCCGGGAGGCCGAAGAAGTCGTGAAAGCCCGGTGGCACCTGCCCCGGAGCCGCCATCCCGTTCGTCCGCTCCACTTCGATGCGGACCACCGCCGGTGTGACCGCCTCCGCGATCGCGATGAAGGCATCGCTCAGTTCGACCGCTTCGCGAATCTCGGTCTGTGGCGGGGCCGTGACCTGCGCGGTCGCCATCGCCTGATTCCCACGCGGCCACTCGAGGCCGCCAGCCAGTCCGAGACCGAAGAGGAACGCTACTGGGACGAGGAGGAGACGCTGGCTCTTCCTCTTGATGCGGTCGTTCATGGAATGCCGGCAGGAAAAGGTTCACCCCGTTGCAATGTACCACCGGCGCCGTGCGATGCAAAAGAGGAGCCGCTGGGCTTCGCAGGGCCAGGCGAGGGCTTGGGTAGGTGGGGTGGGGAGGTCCGGGGCCCGGTCCTCGACCCTCTATCCCAACGTAGTCCTTGCCCGATCTCGCCCTTCCGAAGGGGCCTGCGTGATACGGGGAAGATGTTGGAGCTGCCCTCGATCTCCGCATCCCCCAAATATCCCCGAGTCTCGCTGAAAGAATCAGGAGGACGCGGAGAGCGCAGCCCTCCCCCAAGGGGGCAGTTGAATGGTCGGTCGAGTCGCGGTGCTCGCACGCACCTCGTCTCTGCCACAACGCTCCCTGCTCCGGGGTTTGTAGGGATTTCGGCTGGAAAGTGTTCCCGGAACGTCGAGCGTGGCAAGATCGGGGGCAGAAAGAAGGGCGAGGGTTCGGGCTAGCCCCACCTAGCCCTCACCCTCGCCCTCGCCCAGCTTCGCGCAGCGAAGCCTACTTTTCTTCGACGATCTCGTAATCGGCCTCGACGACGTCCTCGTCGTCCGGGCCCGCGCTGGAGGCAGCGGGCTCCTCGGCCGTGGTCGTCTCCTGGGCACCGGCATCGGCCCCCTGGGCCGCGGCCTGTGCCTGGTAGAACTGCTGGCCCGCGGCGCTGAAGGCCTGGCTCAGTTCGTCACGTGCCCGGGTCAGCTCCTCGAGGTCGTCCTGCTTGAGTGCCTTCTTGGCGCCCTCGAGCGCGGAGTCGACGCGGCTCCTGGCATCGTCGGAAACCTTGTCGCCCCAGTCGGCCATGTCCTTCTCGACCTGGTAGACCAGGGTGTCGAGCTGGTTGCGCGCCTCGATCTTCTCCTTGCGCTTCTTGTCCTCGTCCGCGTGCGCCTCGGCGTCCTTGACCATCTTCTCGATCTCCTGCTCACTGAGACCGCTGGACGCCTCGATGCGGATCTTCTGCTCCTTGCCGGTTGCGCGGTCCTTGGCGCTGACGTGCAGGATGCCGTTGGCGTCGATGTCGAAGGTGACCTCGATCTGCGGCACGCCCCGCGGCGCCGGCGGGATCCCGGTGAGCTGGAACTTGCCGATCGTCTTGTTGTCGATCGCCATGGGGCGCTCACCCTGGAGCACGTGGATCTCGACCGTGGTCTGGTTGTCCTCGGCCGTGGAGAAGACCTCGGACTTCTTGGTCGGGATCGTGGTGTTGCGCGAGATCAGCGGCGTCATGACGCCACCGAGCGTCTCGATCCCCAACGAGAGCGGGGTGACGTCGAGGAGCAGGACGTCGGTCACATCTCCGGCGAGCACGCCGCCCTGGATCGCCGCGCCGACCGCCACGACCTCGTCCGGGTTCACACCCTTGTGCGGCTCCTTGCCGAAGAAGTCCTTGACGACCTGCTGGACCTTCGGGATACGCGTCGAGCCACCGACCAGGATGACCTCGCTCACGTCCTCGGGCTTGAGGCCCGCATCCTTGAGCGCCTGCTCCATCGGCGCGGTCGTGCGCTCGATCAGGTCGCCCACGAGCTGCTCGAACTTCGCGCGCGAGAGCGTGAGGTTCAGGTGCTTCGGGCCCTCCTGCGTCGCCGTGATGAACGGCAGGTTGATGTCCGTCGACATCGTGCTGGAGAGCTCCATCTTGGCCTTCTCCGCGGCCTCCTTGAGGCGCTGGAGCGCCATCGCGTCCTGCGAGAGGTCGATGCCCTGATCCTTCTTGAACTCCTCGACGAGCCAGTCGATGATGCGCTGGTCGAAATCGTCACCGCCCAGGTGCGTATCGCCGTTCGTCGCCTTCACCTCGAAGACGCCCTCGCCCAGCTCCAGGATCGAGATGTCGTACGTGCCGCCGCCCAGGTCGTAGACGGCGATGATCTCTTCCTTCTTCTTGTCGAGGCCGTACGCCAGCGCCGCGGCCGTCGGCTCGTTGATGATCCGAAGGACCTCGAGCCCCGCGATCTTGCCGGCATCCTTCGTGGCCTGGCGCTGGGCGTCGTTGAAGTACGCCGGGACCGTGATGACCGCCTGCGTGACCTCGTGGCCCAGGTAGTCCTCGGCCGTCTGCTTCATCTTCTGCAGCGTCATCGCCGAGATCTCCGGCGGGCTGAACGCCTTGCCGGCATTCGGCAGGTTCACCTCGACGCGGCCCTCCGCGTCCGCGCGAACCTCGTACGGAACACGCTCACCCTCGCGGCTCAGATCCGCGGAGCGCGCGCCCATGAAACGCTTGATCGAGAAGACCGTGTTCTTCGGGTTCGTGATCGCCTGACGACGCGCGACCTGACCGACCAGACGCTCGCCATCCTTCGTGAACGCGACCACCGAGGGCGTCGTGCGGCCCCCCTCCGCGTTCGGGATGACGACCGGATCGCCGCCCTCCATCACCGCGACGACCGAGTTCGTCGTCCCTAGATCAATGCCGATGACCTTGCTCGCCATTTCCTCTCCTGTCGTGTGCTGAAATCCTGCACGGTCGGGGACCGCGGGCTGCTGGCGCGGCGTGCAACGCACATGCCAGGTATTTCCCGCAAAACCAAGCCATTTCGGCACCTCTTGGGCCGCATGCCGCCATTGTGGCAGACGGCGGCCTCGCCGTGACGGCACGGCCAACCAGGGCCCATCGCACAGTCGTGCCGTCGGTCCCCTCGTCCCTCTCGAAATACCCCCCGCAATGCTCCCGGTGCCTGGATGTCGAGACCGCCGAACAGGTTGCGCCCGGTCCCTCGCCGGGA
>CALKIP010000138.1 GCA_937995995.1 uncultured bacterium | reverse complement strand
GGTCGAAGTGCCCGGTCCTCCACTCCAGTCGGTCCGCGTGCAGACGCTGGATTTCCACCAGCGTGGCGACGGCGGCGTGCGTCGGGTCGTACGTGTCGCGATCCGTGGCGACGAAGCGCACGCCCCGCACCACCTCGCCGCCGAACTTCCCGTCACCTGGGTTCTCGGGGGTGAAGGTGACGGCCGCGAAGTGTACGCCGGGCATGCCGTAGGCGTTCAGACGCTCGGCGAGTGCCTCGTGGTCCAGCCACGGCGCGCCGATCTGCTGGAAAGCGATCTCGGTGCCGCGGCCGACCGAAAGGTTGGTGCCCTCGAAGAGGCAGGTCCCTGCGTAGTGCGTCGCGCTCTCGAGTGTCGGCATGTTGGGCGAGGGCGCGATCCATGGCAGTCCGGTCTCGTCGAACCATGCGCTGCGGGTCCAGCCCTCCAGCTCGATGACCGTGAGCTCCGCGCCCAGGCGTGCCCCGCCGTTGATCCAGCGGGCCAGCTCGCCGGCGGTCAGACCGTGGCGCATCGGCACCGGGTGCAGCCCGACGAAGGAGGCGAACTCCGGGTCGAGGACGTTGCCCTGCATCTGGATGCCGCCGATCGGGTTCGGCCGGTCGAGGACCACGAAGGGGATGTCGTTCTCCGCGGCCGCTTCGAGGGCCAGCGCCATCGTCCAGACGTAGGTGTAATAGCGCGTGCCGATGTCCTGGATGTCGAAGACGAGAACGTCGACGCCCTCGAGCATCTCGGGCGTGGGCTTGCGGATCTCGCCATAGAGCGAATGGATCGGCAGGCCGGTCTCGGAGTCCGTGCCGCTCGCCACCTTCTCACCCGCCTCGGCGGCGCCGCGGATCCCGTGCTCGGGGCTGTAGAGCGCGACCAGTTCGATCTCCGGGTGGTCGAAGAGGAGGTCGATGGTGCTCTCGCCCGCAGCGTTGCGGCCCGTGTGGTTGGTGATCAGCCCGACCCGCCGACCGGCGAGTGGCGCGACATCGCCGTCGAGGAGGACGTCGATACCGAGTCGGACGGGCGCGGCCGCTTTCGCCGTGACGTTCGCGGCTTTGCCGGCCGCGTTCGCCGGAGCGTCTCCGCACGCCGTCCAGGCAACGGCGGCGAGGGCAAGTACCAGTTGTCCGATAGACCTGTACGTCGTAAGTTTCCGCATTCCGTACCTTGACTCCATCGTGAGGCGAGGCGTCCGGTCGGGACCCTTCCCGAAGCCGCGACGAACCCCACCGCTTCATCATCGAGGTCGATGCTCCAGATGTACCGACGGTATCTCGTACCGCTTCTCCTGATCATCGCGCCGGTCGCGTGCGCCCGCTCCGCGTCCGAAGCGCCCGTGCCGTCCACGCCGCTCCCGGCTGAATCTGCTGAGGCGCCGATGTCGGCAGACGCATGGATCGCCGAGACGCTCGATCGGCTGTCGCTCCGCGAGAAGGCGGCTCAACTGGTCGTTCCCTGGATCGACGGTTCCTATGTTGCGATCGGCTCCGAGGAATACGAGCGGCTACGCTACTGGGTCGAGGAGCAGGGTGTCGGCGGCGTGATCGTCTCGATCGGCCCGCCGCTCGAGGTCGCGGCCAAGCTCAACCTGCTCCAGGAGATGGCCAACGTTCCGCTACTCGTCTCCGCCGATGTGGAGCGTGGGCCGGCTCAGCGGCTGAACGGTGGCACCGTGCTCCCCTACGGGATCGAGGTCGGCGGCGGCTCGGACTTCCCGCCGATCATGGCGCTGGGTGCGATCGGCGACGAGCGCATGGCGTACGAGGTCGGCCGGATCACCGCAGTCGAGTCCCGCGCGGTCGGCATCCACATGGCGTTCGCGCCGGTCATGGATGTGAATAATAACCCCGACAACCCGATCATCAACACGCGCAGCTACGGGGAGGATCCCCGTGAGGTCGCGCGGCTCGGGGTGGCGCACATCCGTGGGCTTCAGGAGAACGGTGTCTTCGCCACGGCCAAGCACTTCCCGGGGCACGGCAACACGGCCACGGACTCGCACATCGGGCTGCCGGTCCTGGATACGGACCGCGCACAGGCGGACTCGCTCGAACTGATTCCGTTCCGCGCGGCGATCGACGCCGGCGTGAGCGCGGTGATGGTTGCGCACATCGCCTTCCCGGAGATGACGGGCGACTCCGTGCCGGCTACGCTCTCGCCCGCGATCAGCACGCGGCTGCTCAAGGAAGAGCTCGGCTTCGAGGGGTTCACGGTGGTCGACGCGATGGACATGGGCGCGATCACGACGAAATACGGCAAGGAGGATGCGGCGATCCTCGCCCTTGAGGCCGGCGCCGACATGCTCCTCATGCCCCTGGATGTAGCCGCGACGATCGACGCCGTCGTTCACGCGGTCGAGAGCGGCCGACTCCCGGAGTCGCGTATCGACCACTCGGTCCGCAAGCTCCTCGAGCTCAAGACGGAGATGGGGCTGCACCGCCAGAGGACGGTTGATATCGAGCGCGTGCAGCACGTCGTCGGCCATCCGGATCACAGGGAGATCGGCCGCTCCATCGCCCAGCGCTCGTTCACGTTGGTTCGCGACGAGCAGGGACTGGTCCCGCTTCGGCCGAACCGCGTCAAGCGCGTTCTCAGCATCGTCTACACCGATGACCCGGACCCCTTCGCCGGGCGCGTCTTCCAGCGTGGGCTCAGCCGTCGCTTCGCGGAGGTGCGGTCGCAGCTCCTCACGCCGCAGTTGCTACCGGCGGCGCTGGATACACTGGGCTCCGCGGCCGACTGGGCGGATGTGGTGCTCTTCTCACCGATCGTGAGGGCGGTGAACGGGAAGGGCCACGTGGCGATCCCGCCGGAGTTGGCCGCCTTCGTGGATGAGATCGCCGCCCGGCGGCCGACGGTGGTGACGTCCTTCGCCAATCCGTACCTGCTCTCCCAGTTCCCGTCGGTCGGCACCTATGCGCTGGCGTGGGGGCCGGGTACACTGGAGCAGGAGGCGGCGGTACGCGCGCTGAGCGGCGAGGCGCCGATCACCGGGCGGCTGCCGATCACGCTTCCACCCTACCACGGCATCGGTGATGGCATTCGGCTGGACTACACGATCAGCCAGGCGCGGCCGGAGGACGTCGGGATGGATCCCGCGCGGCTGGCACGCGTCGACGAGATTCTGAATGCCGCAGTCGCGCGAGGGGACGTGCCCGGCGCCGCGATCGCCGTCGGCAGGAGTGGCAAGCTGGTTCGACTCGCCGGCTTCGGCCGCCTCGATCCGCGCCCGGGCTTCGCCGCGGTCACCGATTCGACGCTTTTCGACCTGGCTTCGCTGACCAAGGTCGTCGGGACGACGCCCGCCGCGATGATGCTCGTGGACGAGGGCAAGCTCGACCTCGATGCGCCAGTTTCGCGCTACCTGCCCGAGTGGGGTGGGTCCGCAGACAAGGAACGCGTGACGGTGCGTCACCTGTTGACGCATACGGGCGGCCTCAAGGCGTTCGCCCCGTTGTGGCGCGAATTGCGCGGCTGGGACGCGTACGTGCGCCATATCGCAGCGGCGCCCCTCGACTATCCGCCGGAGGAGCAGACGGTCTACAGCGATTTCGGCGTGATCCTGCTCGGCGAGATCATCCGGCGACTCTCCGGTCAGGAACTGGATGCGTTCCTCGAGGCGCGCCTCTTCCGCCCCCTCGGGATGCACGAGACGGGGTTCAACCCGATCGGTGCGCCTGCCGAGGATGCTGGCGGGGCGGACGCGCTCAAGGCGGCCGGCGCGACGCTCCTGGAGCGGATCGCGCCCACGGAGATCGACACGGTGTTCCGGCACACGCACGTGCACGGGATGGTGCACGATGAGAACGCCTACGCGATGGGCGGGGTGGCGCCACACGCCGGCCTCTTCTCTTCGGCGCGGGATCTGGCGATCTTCAGTCAGATGATGCTGAATGGTGGCTTCTACGGAGAGGTCCGGCTGCTGGAGCCGGCGACGGTCCGTCACTTCACCCGGCGGCAGAGCGCGGCATCGAGTCGCGCACTCGGTTGGGATACGCCGTCGGCACGTTCGAGTGCGGGCGACTACTTCTCCGCCGCCTCCTTCGGCCACACCGGCTTCACCGGAACCAGCCTCTGGATCGATCCGACGCAGGACCTGTTCGTCGTACTTCTAACGAACCGCGTGAACCCCACGCGCGACAACTCGGCACACGTCGCCCTACGTCGCGCCGTTCACGACGCAGTGCAGCAGTCCATCGTGGATACTCCCGCGGGACGGCGGGTGGCCGTGAGCCGAATCTGGAACGACAACTGAAGCGATTCGTTCACGGAACGTGAGGCATTGTGCCCACGGGACGTGTGCGATCGTATCGAAGGAGCGAACCATGGAATCCCTTGAGCGCGTTCCCGTAGTCATCGTCGAGGAACCGGATGAAATCGCGCGGTTGCTCGCACAGCGGATCGCCGAGCTGATCCGTGAGAAGCAGGCGGTGGGGGAGACGGCGGTGCTGGGACTGGCCACCGGTTCCACGCCGATCGGGATCTACCGCGAGCTGATCCGCATGCACCGCGAGGAAGGGCTCGACTTCTCGCATGTGGTGACGTTCAACCTCGACGAGTACTACCCCATGGACAGGGAGAACATCCACAGTCTGTACCAGTTCATGTGGGCGAACCTCTTCGAGCACGTCAACATCGATCCGAACAACGTGCACATCCCGCGGGGCGACATTCCCCGCGAGGCGATCGAGGCGCACTGCCGCGAGTACGAGGCCAGGATCCGTGCCGCGGGTGGGATCGACTTCCAGATCCTCGGGATCGGCCAGACGGGGCACATCGGCTTCAACGAGCCCGGCTCGAGTATCGACTCGAGGACGCGACTCGTCGCACTCGACACGATCACGCGTCGAAGCGCCGCGTCGGAGTTCTTCGGCGAGGCGAACGTCCCACAGGAAGCGATCACGATGGGCGTGGCGACGATCATGGAGGCGCGCGAGGTCGCACTCGTCGCCACGGGTGAGCACAAGGCGCTGGTCGTGCGGCGAGCGGTCGAGGAGGACATCGCCACCGACATCGCGGCCAGCTATCTCCAGCGCCACCCGGCGGCCACCTTCTACCTGGACGGCGCGGCGGCCGCTGAGCTGACCCGGGTCAAGACGCCATGGGTCCTCGGCGAGGTCGAGTGGACACGGGATCTCGAGGTTCGCGCCCTGATCTGGCTGAGCGAGGTCACCGGCAAGTCGGTCCTCAAACTCGACGACTTCGACTACCGAGAGAACCACCTTGGTTCGCTCCTCGTCCGCTACGGCTCGGCAGGGCCGTTGAATGGAGAGGTCTAATTGCCACAAGAATTCCGTGCAGTTTTATACTGGGGGTTGCTCCTTGTTGGTCTG
>CALKIP010000137.1 GCA_937995995.1 uncultured bacterium | reverse complement strand
CGCGAAGCGGCGCCCTCCTGCCGGCGCCAGCCGGCCCTCCCGCTGCCGCCAGGCAGCCCTCCCGCCGGCCAATGGCCGGCCCAATGACGAATCCCCCGGCCGGACAGCGCCGGACGCGGGGGATCGTCTCTATTGTCCTCTGCTTTCGTTACTCGACACCCAGGGGAACTCCGGGCTCCTCGTACTCGCGGTCTGGATCGTACGGCTTCGGCATCCACTCGGGATCGTCCGACCGCTCGGGCCCGACGTGATCCGGCTCCTCCTCGGGCTCGACCGGTAGCTCCTTGCCCGGCGCGCCCGGCTGGGGCAGAGGCTTGTCCGGGTTCGGACCCGGTACTGTTGCCATAGCCTCACCTCCTTCTGTGCAGTGCGCTTCGACGCATCTCGCGCCGGAAACATCTGGCGCAGATGGCGTGCCAGACGCGAGCGACCGCGATGCGACGAGTGCACCCTCACTCCACCCGGGCCGCGCCACGGCGTTTTGGCGTGAAGACGCTCAACTCGATCCCTGTGTGAATCACGGGGAGGATCGGAGTCTACTCCGTGATCGCCACGTGCTTCTGGCCCCTCGCGAGAGCCGGCCGGGCATCACCCCAGCACGTCGGACAGAATGCGCAGGACGTTTCCGCCGAGCAACTTGCGCACATCTACGTCACTCCATCCACGGCGCAGAAGCACCTCCGTCACGCGCGGGAGTGCGCCCACGTGCGGGAGTCCGAGAGGCGTGCTCGGGATGCCATCGAAGTCGCAGCCGAGGGCGACGTGGTCGATGCCCGCCACCGTGGCGATGTGCTCCACGTGGTCCGCAAAGGCATCGATCGGGATCTGCGGCAGTTTGGCGATCTCTTCGTGAAGCCACTCCTGGGCCTCACGGCGTGCCGCTTCGGGGTCGCCTGATTCCTTTTCGAGTTGAGCCTGGAGAGCTGCGGCCGCGTCTTCGAGTCGGTGGTACGCCGTGCCGTACTCGCCATCGAGGAACGCGGGGAAGGCGTTGATTCCGATGATGCCGCGGGATGCTGCGATTGCCCGGATCAGATCGTCGGTCAGGTTCCTGGGGTGGTCGGCAAGAGCGCGTGCATTGGAGTGAGTGGCGACGACGGGAGCGGTACTGACCTCCAGCACATCCCACGCCGTTTCATCGGAGGTGTGGGAGATGTCGACCAGCATGTGCAGCCGATTCATCTCCCTGATGACCTCGCGGCCGAATTCGGTCAGTCCGCCATGGCGCTGGACATCCAGGGAGGAATCCGCCCAGTCGTTCGAATTGTTCCAGGTGAGCGTCAGGTATCGGGCACCACGATCGTGAAGGAGCCGCAGCTTCTCGAGCGAGTTCTCGATGGCGTGTCCACCCTCGACCCCGATCATCGCCGCCACCTCACCGGCCTGCCGCGCCGCTCGGATCTCACTCGCATTCGTTGCGATGCGTACACCCGGCGTCCGGGATACGACACTGTGAATCGCAGCGATCAACCTTTCGGCGTGCTGGAACGAGGCTCCGGGCGAGGTCGCACACTCCGCGGGCACCCAGGCGATGAGGAACTGGACGTCGACGCCCGCATCCCGTAGACGCGGAAGGTCGACGTGCCCCCGCTCCGTACGCGCCCCAAAGTCGTACCCTTCCTCGAGGAAGAACTCGGTCGGCGTATCGGCGTGCAGGTCCACCACGATAGAGTCGAGGTGGAGCCTCAGGGCGCGGTCGAAGATCGAACGGGACTCCACTCCCACCCTCCTAGCGCGACACGAAGGAGTTGCCACGGACGAAGTAGCGCAGCGGCCACTCCACGGCCCGGATGATGCCGATCCTGGGGCCCACGGCAACGGCATCGTCGCTCACGGGCTCACCCTGGACGATCATCAACGGCGGCCGATCGAGAGGATGGCCGTCCTCCTGGCCGGTGATGCCGAACGCCTGCGCCAGCCGTCCGGGCCCACTCGTCAGCTCGCGATCGATTCGCTTCTCACCGCGACGTCGACGCATGACCTCCACTCCTTCGACCGGCTCGACGGCCCGGATCAGCGCCGCGGCCGGGTAGTCCGGCTCGCCGGTCACCACGTTGAGGCACCAGTGAATGCCGTAGATGCGGTAGACGTACGCGATCCCCGGCGGACCGAACATGCTCTCGTTACGCGCCGTCCGGCCGGTCCGCTCGGCGGCGTGGGATGCGGGATCATGGGGGCCCACATACGCCTCGGTCTCGACGATCCGGCCGGCGGTGTACTCGCCGTCGATCGTCGAGACCAGGATGGCGCCGAGGAGGTCGCGCGCGACCTCCTCGGCGGAGCGGCGGTAGAACCGCCGCGGTAGCGGGGCCAGACCGGCCGGCGATGTCATCAGTCGCCGCCGGCGGTCACCTTGGTCTTGTTGTGCTTGCGGCCACCCCGCCGGGTGCGCGACCGGGTGCCGCTCTTCTTCTGGCCCCCGTCCTTCGACTTGGGCCCGGCTTCAGCGGTAGCCTCGGACTTCTTCGTGACCACCGG
>CALKIP010000136.1 GCA_937995995.1 uncultured bacterium | reverse complement strand
GGCGTGAGCGCACTGGGCGCCGGCGCGGGGGTGGGCCCTCTCCCCGAGCACCTCGGCGAAGCGCTGGCGCGGGCCGGCCTGCCCTTCACCGAGGCGGCGGCGCCGCTGCCGCATCCGACCGGACGATTGGTCGCCTGCGGCCATGCGGCGCCGGCACACGGCGTGGCACCCGCCGCTGGCACGCTGGTCTGTGGAATCGAGGGGCTGCCCGGCTTTCACGCGCCGATACTGGCGCGGCTGTGGGGCGCCGCGGCATCTGTCGAACTGGAGGCACGCACCCTCGTGGCCGGAGCGACGCCGGCCGGCGGCTGGTCGCCCGTGGCGCTGGCCGCCCGACTGGACCGTGAGTGCGGCCCTCTGGCCGAAGCGCTGGCGCGAGCGGTGCGCGAGACCGGCGCGACGCGGGTGATCCTGCCCGCCGTGCTGGGGCTGGAGCGCGCCGATGCGGTACGCGCCGCCCTGACAGACGCCGCGGGCGTGCCCGTGGGCGAGGCGCTCGGAGTCCCGCCGTCGCTACCGGGGTGGAGGCTCGACCGCGCACTGGACGCCGTACTTGTGGCGGCGAAGGTTGAGGTGGTGCGAGGACGGGTGGTGGGCCGCGAGACAGCGGGCCGGCGGGTGGGTGCGGTCGTCGCACACGCCCTCGACGGCGACCCGGCCGAACCGCTCCTCAGGCTCGAGGCAGGCCATTTCGTTCTCGCAACGGGCAAGTTCCTGGCCGGCGGGATCCGTGCCGACGATCGTTTCGAGGAGCCGGCGCTCGGCTGTCCTGTCCGGGTCGAGCACCTCGGGCAGACGTTCGAGGCACCCGACCGGCTCGCGCTGACGCACCCCGACCGCCGTGATGACCAGCCGCTGCTGCGCGTGGGCGTGCACACCGACGACCGTGCACGCCCGGTCGACCGTCGAGGCGACGTCGTCTATGAGAACGTGGCGGTGGCGGGCTCGGTGCGCGCGGGGCACGACCCGGCGACGCTCGGCCTCGGCTTCGCCGCCGCGGACGGGTGGCGCGCCGGCGAGCTGGCAGTGGACACCGCGCCTGGAGGTGTCTCTTGATGCGACGCGCCCAGGCATGGCTGAACCTGGCCTGGCACTTCGGTGTGCACTGCGCCCGGCTCCCGCTGCGACCGCTGCGCCGCGGGCGTGATGCGGAGCGATTCCTGGACGCCGTCGTCCCCGAAGGGTACGTGCCGCTCAGCGCCGAGGAGCGGGCCGACTACCCGTCGTTCATGGCGTGTGTGAGCTGCGGGCTCTGCACTCTGGCGTGCCCGGTTCTGCGGGAGGCGCCGCAAAGTGCGTGGCAGGAGTCGTGGACGTACGTGGTCGGGCCGTCGCGCTCGATCGACCGGCCCGTGCTGCTGGACGTACCGCCGTGCACCCACTGTGGAGCGTGCGAGCTGGCGTGCCCAATGGACGTACCGATCCCGCGCCTGGCGGCGCTGGCCGAGCGGCTGGCCGATCGACAAGGTTGACACGCTATGCACCGCAGCGCCACCTTCGAGTATCCCGAACCACCCATCCAGCTGAAGCCTGATGCGCATGACGCCGTCTCTTCCAGTCGTCGAGGGCCGCGCCGCACGTCTCGCGTGCGCCGCAGCGGCGGGCCTGTTCCTCTTCTGCGTCACACCCCTCATGGGCCAGACCACGACCGATGACCGACCGCGCGCCCGTGAGGCGGGCGTGGTGGTCGGCATCTTCGAGCCCGGACCGCTGAACGCCATCACCGATGTGGCCGGCGTGCGCGTCGGCCAGACGACAGTGATCGAGGGCGATGGGGTGCGCACCGGCGTGACCGCGATCCTGCCGCACGGCGGCAACCCGTTCCGCGAGCGCGTCCCGGCGGCGATCCACGTGGGCAACGGCTTCGGCAAGTTGATCGGCGAGACGCAGGTGCGTGAGCTCGGCGAGCTGGAGACGCCGATCCTGCTGACGTGCACCCTCTGCGTCTGGAAGGCCGCCGATGCCATGGTCGACTGGCTGCTCGAACAGCCCGGGATGGATGGCGTGCGCTCGATCAACCCACTCGTCGGCGAGACGAACGACGGCACGCTGAACGACATCCGCGCCCGGCCGATCCGACCCGAGCACGTCGTGCAGGCGCTCGAGGGCGCCACGGGTGGGCCGGTCGCCGAGGGAGCGGTCGGTGCGGGCACGGGCACCGTCTCCTTCGGCTGGAAAGGCGGGATCGGCACCAGCTCGCGCAAGCTGCCCGATGGGATGGGCGCCTACACCGTCGGCGTCCTGGTGCAGAGCAACTACGGTGGGGTGCTCACGATCAACGGCGCGCCCGTCGGCCGCGAACTGGGCCGCTACGCCTTCCAGTCGTCGCTCGAGCGGGCGACGTCGAGCACCGCGGATCCCGCGGATGCGCCGACACTCGCCTCGCGCCCCGACGCCGACGCCGTCGGCTTCTCCCCCGACGGCAGCATCATGATCGTCGTCGCCACGGACGCGCCGCTCGACGCGCGCAACCTCGACCGGCTCGCCAGCCGCGCCCTCGTCGGCCTCGCCCGTACGGGCTCGAGCATGACCAACGGCTCGGGCGACTACGTCATCGCCTTCTCGACGGCGGAATCGGTGCGTCGCGGCGAGGGCCGCGGGCCGCGCTCGGTGCGCGAACTGCCGAACGACGAGATGTCGTCCCTCTTCCAGGCGGTTGCCGAAGCGACGGAGGAGGCGATCTACAACTCGCTCTTCCGGGCGACGAGCGTGCGTGGGCACCGAGGCACGGTGGAGGCGCTGCCCCTCGAACGCACCCTCGAGGTGCTCCGGAAGTACGACGCGCTCGATTGGGACAGGACGCTGCCGCCCGGCCGCGATTCGCGGCGGTAGAGCGGTTCGCGATCCAGTAACGCCTGCCGACCCGGGCCCCGCTTGCGACGCTGATGCGCTCGGGCCCGGGCGATGCTCGAACCCTTTCCTTATCTCCCCGGACAGCGGTTCCGATACTTCATCCACGAACCGCTGCGCAACGCCGGCACTCGACGCGGAGGATATCCGGCATGAACGCGATCGGCACCGTCTTCGAGGCGGTCCAATCCGGTGATGTGGAAGGACTCAGGCGCCTGATCGAGAGCGACCCCGGACTGGCGACCGCCCGCAACGACCTCGGCCTCTCCATCCTGCTCCACGCCCGTCATCACTGGCGACTGGATATGGTGGAGATCCTTCTGGCCGTCGACCCGCCCCTCGACGCGTGCGAGGCCGCCGCCCTCGGCAGAGCCGACAGGCTCCGGGCGCTGCTGGACGAGGATGCCTCGCGAGTCGACGACTGGTCGGCCAACGGCTTCACTCCACTGCACCTCGCGGCGTACTTCTCCCAGCCGAGCACCGTGGAACTGCTCCTCGAGCGTGGCGCCGATGCGAGTGCCGCCTCTCGCAACCCGATGATGGTGACCCCCCTGCACAGTGCGGCGGCGAGCGGCAATCACGCGATCTGCGCGATGCTGCTCGACCATGGCGCCCCGGTCAACGCGCGCCAGCAGGGCGGCTGGACGCCGCTCTTCTCCGCTGCGGCCCGAGGCGACGCCGAACTCGTCCGCCTCTTCCTCGAGCACGGCGCCGACCACACGCTCACACAGGCCGAGGGCAAGACCCCCTGTGACATAGCCGCCGAGCGCGGGCATCGAATGGTCGTGGGGATCTTCCAGAAGGCCGCCGCGGCGTAAACGGGGCTGTCCCCTGGGCCGGAGATCAGTCCGAGCCACCCGCCGGGAGCGACGACTCGGCGCCGACATGGCTGACGTGGAGGATCTGCGTGGGGCACGCGAAGTCGATCTCCTCCTCCTCGAAGCGCTCGATGAGCGCGAGGTTGATCGCCTGCTGGATGTCCATGTACAGGTTGTAGTCCGGATCCCGTACGTGGTAGACGACCTCGAAATCGAACGAGGAGGCGCCGATGCGGTGGAAGTGGGCGCGGTCGAAACGCACAGGCTCCCGCGCTTCGATGATCTCGCGCACGATCTCGGGGATGCACGCCAGCTTCTCGTGGGGCGTCCGGTACGTCACGCCGAACGAGAAGACGACGCGCCGCTCGTACATCCGCTTGTAGTTGCGGATCCGGCTCTGTAGCAGGTCCGAATTGGAGAAGATGATCTGCTCGCCCGAAAGACTGCGCACCCGCGTCGTCTTGAGGCCGACGTGCTCGACCGTGCCCGAGAGATCGCCGACGACGATGAAGTCGCCGATGACGAAGGGCTTGTCGAGGGCGATCGAGAGCGAGGAGAAGAGGTCGCCCAGGATGTTCTGCACGGCCAGAGCGACCGCGACCCCGCTGATCCCGAGGCCGGTGACGAGCGCCGTGACCTCGACGCCCAGGTTCGAGAGGGTGAAGAGGAGGAAGAGCGCCCAGATGGCGACGCGGCCGATGAAGCCGAGGAGGCCAACGGTGGTCGCGGTGTTCGGATCGCTCGCGGCCTGCCGGTCGACGTAGCGCCGTAGCACAGCGTCCAACGCCGTCGTGCTCCAGATCGCGCCCTGTACACAGAGCGCGATGATCGCCATGCGGCCGACGAACGTGTCGATGCCGGGGGTGAGGTAGAGGAACTTGGAGGCCACGAACACGGCCACCAGCGCGAGCCACAGCGTTTTCGTCTGGTTCAGTACGCCCGTGACCAGATCGTCGAGTTCGCTGGCCGTGCGCTCGGAGAAGCCTGCGAACCGGCGCGCCACGAGCCCCTTCACGACCTCGAGGAGGGTGAAGACCGCCCCCGCCACGAGCAGCGCCGTGATCCACGCGCGCAGCGTGTTGCCGTAGAAAGTCCACTCCAGGAATGCCATCTACCCCCTCCGAGGAGGCTGCCCGGCCCCGGTCCGGGCGGTGGTCGATTGAGTGCGATCCATCAGGCGACACCGCCAGCGGGTGCGAACCGCTCGCCGGCGAGGAACGCGCCGATCTCGTCGGCGCGGGCGTGTGCGTCTTCCCTGCCCAGCTCGATCAGGCGTCGCAGGTAGTCCTCCTGAAACATGATGAGGCTGAGCGCGTCGGGGCTCTCCGTCTCGCGTGTGCCGAGCCCACGAGTCAGAAAGCGGAACCCCTTGGGCAGCTTCGGCTCGTAGTCGCGTGCGAGACGGCCGAGATCCCGGGAGGGGCGAAGCACCATCAGATCGACCACGCGCAGCCCCTCGCGCCGCTCCTCGGGCAGCTGCTCGATCAACCGGTTCATCCGCTCCAGCCGCACGGCGTCCTGGTCGATCAGGTCGAGGAAGATCGCGTTCATGAGCAGGCCGGCCACCTGGGCCGGCGGCGGGTAGCGCACGATGCTCGGCCGATCCGCCTCGCCCGTCGTACGATCGTACCGCGTGGAGACGGCCAGGATCCGTGACGCGCCGAGGTGGAGTGCGGGCGAGAGCGGTGCGGCCAGGCGGATGCCGCCGTCTCCGTACCACTCGTTTCCGAGGCGGACCGCGGGGAAGAAGAGCGGGAGCGCGGCCGAGGCCATGGCGTGCTCGACGGTCAGGCGCGTCTGACGACGGCGCCGCCGCGGCCGCTCCCAGAGTTCGATGTCGCGCCCTTGCACCCAGACCACCGTCTGGCCGGTCGAGTAGCTGGTCGTGATCACGGCGACCGCCTTGAGGCGGCCGGAACGGAGCCGTTCGGCGATGCCGTGGATCGGGCCCTCATCGGCGCGCAGCGCCCTGCGCATGAACTGCCGCAGCGGCTCGGTATCGACGAGCCCCTGCACCTGTGGCGCGCCTCGGGCGCCACCGGAGAAGAGGCGCACGCCCCAGCGCGCGACGTTGCGGCCGAGCGAGCGGAGATCGACGCGAAACACCTGCTCCGGGCTGAGCCCGCTCCAGTGGCGCGCCAGATCCTCCGTGGCCTCCTCGAAGGACCCCGGGTGCGCGGCCAGGTGAACCGCGTTGATCGCGCCCGCGGAGACGCCGGTCAGGATCGGGACGTCCAGCTCCGGGAAGCGCTCCGCGATCCCCTTGAGCAGCCCCACCTGGTAGGCGGCGCGGGCGCCGCCGCCGGTCAGTACGAGTGCGAGTTCGCTCTCTGCCATGCTCCCGTCGCCGAAACCGTCGTCGGTTGGAGGATCGGCTCGAGGACATCGAGCCGCCCATCGATCTCCGGGTTCGGCCGTAGCCCGAGAAGGTTCGCGATCAGCGGGTAGACGTGGATGTTCCTGAAGGCCGGGATGCGTAGCCCCGCCTGAATGCGCGGGCCGACCGCGAGGAAGATCCCCTGCATCGAAGGCGTCGTCTCGGGGTCGTAGCCGTGGGCGCCGCCGCCCCACGCCGGACGCTCGCGCGTGCCCACGACCTGGTAGCCCCGCTCGGCCAGGACGATCAAGTCGCCGACGCGCGGGTTTCCTGCGTAGCGCCACCGTTCGGGCATCGCCTCGCGGCGGTAGGCGCGGGCGTGCTCGAGCCCGCGGTTGAGCGCCGACTCGATCTGCTCGATCCGTTCGGCCCGAGCCTCGTCGCCCTCGACCCAGAGCGTGAGGTACGGCCCGCCACCGATGACGCGCACACCCTCGAGATCGATGTGATCCTCCAGGTATTCGGCGCGCTCGGGGCTCACGCCCTCCATCCCGTGGTCCGAGACGAGGACGAGGTGCACCTCATCGCCGATCGGGAGGGCGTCGATCCCATCGAGGAGGCGGCCCAGCACGCGGTCGACCTCGTGGACCGCGCGCTCGACCTCGGGTGAGTCCGGGCCGTGGCGGTGCCCGGCGTCGTCGACCGCAGAGAAGTAGAGCATGATCAGGTGCGGCCGCGTCTCGACCGGACGGCGCAGCCACTCGAGCACCTGGTCGACACGTGCCTCGTTCGGGACGTCGCCATCGTAGACGCGCCAGTCGGTCGGCAGGACGCCCTGCACCGGCGCCTCGCTGCCGACGAAAAAGTACGACGCCGTGACCATCCCCTGCCGCTCGGCCGTCACCCAGATCGGCTCGCCGCCGTACCACCGCCCGTCCTGGACCGTGCTGCGGTCACTGAGCCGGTACATCGCGCCGAATTCCGGATCCCAGAAGTTGTTGTCGACGAGTCCGTGCTTGTCCGCATGCATCCCCGTCGCGATGGCGTAGTGGTTCGGGAACGTCTTGGACGGGAAGATCGGGATCAGGCCGTCGGCGCGGACGCCTGCACGGGCGACGCGGTCGAAGTTCGGTGTCTCGAAGCGGTCCAGGTAATCGCGCCGGAACCCGTCGAAGGAGACGACGACGACGTACGGCTTATCCAGGTGCTCGGCGGAGTTGCGGCCACCCGATCCGGCCGGATCCTGGGCTGCCGCCGGGTGCGCGAGAGCCAGAGGGGCAAGGGCGAGGCCAAGGGCCACGCGGCGAAGTAGCGGCACGGACAACTTGAGTCTCATTCCGGGGTACACTCTCATTCGGTTGCGTACTCCACCGGCGGCCAGCCACATGGGCGGCAGAACGCCCTCCCGTGCACCTGCCCGTTCTCGCCGATGGATATTAAATTCGAGTCATCCAAGCGCCGGCCTCGAAGCTTCCGGGCGCTTGCAACGACCGCCAGCGCACGACGCATTGAGCGGCTTGCGGCCTGATCAGGATTCGATCGCAATGGAATTGTCGGTACTGGACACGTTGTTCGCCGGTCCCTGGGGGCCGCTCCTCATCTTCTTGCTGCGCATCGGCGACGTCTCACTCGCCACGCTCAGGATCCTGCTGTCCATGCGCAACGTGCGCCTGGTGGTGCCGGTGCTCGGCTTTTTCGAAGTTCTCATCTGGATCTTCGCCGTCGGCAATGCCATCCGCAACCTGAACAGCGGCTGGCACCTGCTGGGCTACTCCGGCGGCTTCGCCGCGGGCAGCGTGATCGGCCTCTGGATCGAGGAGAAACTCGCCTTCGGCGTGGCGGTCGTACGCGTATTCTCGCAACACGGCGGCGTCGAGCTGGCCGAGGCGCTTCGTGAGAAGGGCTTCGGCGTCACCGAGTTCGCCGGCCAGGGCCGAGACGGCACCGTCGAAATCGTGGATACCGTGGTCCGGCGCCGAGAGATCCCCACCGTGCTGCGCGAGATCGACCGTTGGGACCCCGGGGCGCTCGTCGTGGTCGAGGAGCCACGCACCATTCACCGCGGCTGGATGCCGTCCCGCCCGCGCGAACGGATGGGCACGCCGTTCGGCGCGCTGCGCGGCCGCGTGCGCCCCGTGAAGGAGGCCCCGACGGAGGCCGATGTGAGGGACCCCGAAACGGCGAGCTCCGACTAGCCGCGGCATTTCACACCGGCTGAGCGCATTGTGCATTTCGCCTCATGCACAAGGCAAGACGCATTGGCGGTGCAGCCCCGCGTGAACCCTTCCTCAGACGCCGCCGTCTCGGGCCACGAGATCGGCGGCGTTGACGGCGTGTGACACGTCGCCCTCAACGAGCGCCCTCCGGACCGCGGCCGCGACCTCGATCCCCACGTTCCGCCTCGCCTCGTCCGTCGCGGCGCCGATGTGCGGGACGAGAAGCACTGAATCGCCGAGCCGGCGCAGGGGGTGGTCGGGCGGGAGCGGCTCCTCGGCGTAGACGTCGAGCGCTGCTCCGGCCAACCGCCCCTCCTCCAGTGCATCGATCAGCGCAGATTCATCGACCACGCCGCCGCGTGCCGCGTTCACCAGGATCGCCGACGGCTTCATCAGCGCCAGCCGCTCGGCATTGATCAGGTGGGCGGTGGACGGCGTCAGCGGCACGTGCAAAGAGAGCACATCCGCGCGGCGCAGCACCTCTTCGAGTGACGCGCTCTCGATGTCGAGCACCCGTGCCCGCGCGTCGTCCAGAAGCGGGTCGAAGGCGACGACGCGCATCCCGAAGCACCGCGCCCGCCGCGCCACCTCGCCGCCGATCCGCCCCGCGCCCACCAGCCCCAGCGTCTTGCCGTGGAGCTCGAAGCCGGAAAAGCGGGCGCGGTCCCACTCACCCGCCTTCATCGACCGATCGGCGGCCGGGATGCGGCGAGAGAGGGAGAGGATCAGCCCGAACGTCAACTCGGCGGCCGAGATGGTGTTCGCGCCCGGGGTGTTGAAGACGGCGATCCCCTTCTCCGTCGCGGCATCGACGTCGATGTTGTCGAGCCCGACGCCGGCCCGGCCTATGGCGCGCAGCCGGTCCGCCGAGACCAGCGACTCGCGCGTAATGCGCGTCATGGTGCGGACGATGACCGCATCCACGTCGGCCAGTGCGCGAGCCAGCTCGTCGCCGGCCAGCCCCGAGCGTTCGACCACCTCGAGGCGCGCATCCTCCGCGAGGAGTGCGCGGCCGGCGTCGCTTATGGGATCGGCGAGAAGGATGCGCCACGCGCTCAACGGACCAGCACCTCCTCGAGCGCGGCCAGGAGCGCCTCCAGCTCTTCGATCGTGTGCTCGCCCATGTGGCCGATGCGGAACATCTGATCCTTCAGCTTGCCGTAGCCGGGTGCGATCGTGAAGCCGCCGCGCTCGGCGACCGCGGCCGCGATCTCGGGGCCGGTACGATCTTCGGGCAGACGGATGCAGGTGACGGTCGGCGAGCGGTAGCCCTCCGGCGCGACGATCGAGAGTTCGACGCCGCGCTCACGCATCTCGTCGACCCATGCCCAGGTGCGCCGCGCCATCGCCTCGTGGCGCGCCCACCGGCTCTCGAGTGTCTCCCGCTCGATCCATGCGACCTGTTCGGCCAGGGCGTAGATCAGCGAAACCGCCGGCGTGTTCGGCGTCTGGTTCTTCTGGATGTTCTTCTCGAAGGCGAGGAAATCGAAGTAGACGCCGCGGTCCGGCTTGGCGGCCGCACGCTCGAGGAGGCGCTCCTGTGCCACGCCGAAGGCCAGCCCTGGTGGAAGGGCCAAGCACTTCTGCGAGCCGGTCAGCACGAAGTCGACGTCCCATGCGTCGGTCTCGACCGGAGCGCCGCCCAGACTGCTCACCGCATCGACCAGAACGGCGACGTCACCTGCGGCGTGCGCCACCTCCGCCAGCTCACCGACCGGGTTCAGGACGCCGGTCGACGTCTCGCAATGCACGACGGTCACCGCGTCGTAATCGCCCCCCGCCAGCGCCTCCTCGAGGCGGTCGGGCGTGTGCACGCCGCCCCAGCCCACGTCGAGCGTATCGGCCTCCAGACCGTTCGCCCGGGCGATCGCCGCGAAGCGTTCGCTGAAGGCGCCGTTGACCAACGCGAGCACCTTGCGCCGTGCGCCGTTGCGCAGTGCGGCCTCCATGAGGCCTGTGGCCGACGAGGCGGCGATGTAGACCGGGCGCTCGGTACGGAAGATCGAGCGCAGTCCCGGCTGGATCGAGGCGATCATCTCCTCCATCGCCCGCGCACGGTGCGCGACCATCGGCCCGACCTGCGCCTCGAGGATCTCGGGGCGAACCTCCGTCGGACCAGGGAGGAAGAAACGTCCAAATGGCGGTAGATCAGGCATCTTCACCCCTGTCGGGTCCAGGTTTCGTAACGAGAGGCTGCTGCCAGGACGTGAATGTACAACGTGGTCGCGGGCCCCGCGACGGGGGTGGGGTTCCCCGGAGGACGGAAGAGCGCCGGGCAGAAGGCTCGTCCTTCACGAGTCAAACGCATCACGCCTTCCCAACTGCATTACGTCTCCAACCGCATTGCCTCCCAGCCGCACGACCTCCCCAACTGAATTGCCTCCCCAATCACACCGCCCCGACCGCGGGCCCACAAACGACCGGGGATTTTTTCCCTGTTCCCTGCTCCCTCCACGAGCGACGGCGCGCATCAAACGACCACAAAACAATGACACACAACCACTTACATCATCGACACTGGTCGGCACACGCATTGCCCCACCGCACCGGCGACCACGAAGTGGATTCAACCGAGGAGGAAAAGACATGAGGAGCAATCGGATGATGTGGCGCGTGCAGGTCGTGGCGCTTTCTCTGTTCGTGGGTCTGTGGGGCTTCGCCCAGGACGCACGGGCACAGGCGGCCGACGTAGAGGCGGCGGTGTGCGAGATCCAGCTGGACCAGACCGCGGTTCCGGTGCAGGCCGAGGCGGTGACGCTGAGCGCGAAGCTGCCGGCGGAGATCGGCGAGCGCCTGTCCGCGCGTCTGGACGAGGGCAGCGGCGTGCAGGTGGTCACGGTCCAGCCGACGATGGCGCAGGGCGGCGAGGAGCCGGCCGTGCGTGCAGTCGCGCTCACGCTCAACACCGCGAACGCGGTCGCCGGGGAGTGGGCATTGACGCTGGAGGACGAGAACGGCCGTCAGTGCACGGCGAAGGTACGCGTCCAGGCCACCGATGGCTCCGGACGGTAAGAGCCCCTTTGCCATTGGGCGGCGGGGCCGGCAGGCAGCTTCAGCGGCTGCCTGCCGGCCTCTTTTTCATCCCTCGGCTCGGACGGTGATTGCGCCCCGGGTCAGGCACCGGGTGGACGTGTCTCGGTCGTATCCTGGCGCGGCCGAAACGTCGTCGAATCGGGGGGCGACTGCGTCCCGGGACTGGACGATCGTGCACCGGAGGAGTCGGCCGAGCCCCCCGAATCGGGCGCGGTTTGCGGGCCCGTGGCGCCGCCGCCGCGCAAGCGCTGGAGATCGACGGCCTTGAGCAGCTGAAGGTCGTTCTGGAGCGTACGGAGCTCGAACTCGGTTCGGCGCAGGTCGGCCTCGAGCCGTTCGGCGAGCGTACGGAGCACATCGGCCTGGAGGCGCTCGCGTTCGAGCGACTCCTGGAGCGAGCGCCGCTCCTCCTCGAGCAGCGTGATCTGGTGGCTGAGCGAGTCCGACCGGCGTCGCAGCCGTTCCGCCTCCTTCGTGAGGCGATCCACCTCGTAGAGGAGGATGAGGAGGCGAGTGCCTTCCGGGGCGTGCTCGCCATCCGGGTGGAGCGTGAGCATGCGGTGCAGCAGTTCTCGCGCGCGCTCCGGGTGGTAGGCCGGGCTCGTGGGGAGGACGTGTACGATGGCGGCGCGCAGAAGTGCCCGCTGGTCGCGGTGGAGGGCCGAATCCGCGTCGAAGAGGCGCGCGGCCTCGGCGAAGCGTCCGGCCTCGAAGTGGGCGTCGAAGGGACGGGCCGCGCAGCCGGCGGCAGCGCCCATGACGCCGAGGGCAAGGAGGAGTCGAAGCGTCGTCATCCGTACCGCCTCCTCACGCGCCGGTCGCGGGCACGGCGACCGCTTCGCGGACACGGGCGCCCGGGAGCAGGACGGAGAAGGTGCTGCCGCCCGTGGGAGCGTCACTCACCCAGATCGTGCCATCGTGTGCGTCGACGATCTCCTTGCAGATCGCGAGGCCGAGGCCCACGCCGCGCCCCTCCACCTTCCGCCCCGCGGCCGCCTGGTAGAACCGCTCGAAGATCATTTCCTTCTCCGGACCCGGCACCCCGGGCCCGGAATCCGTGACGGCGATGTGAACGACGCCGGGTGCGGACGGCCGACGGGAAGCTGCCGGCCAACGCGACTCCGGCACATTGTCCGGCCGCTCGACGAGGTGTCGTACGGAGACTCGGATGTCCTCGCCCTCCGGCGTGAATTTGACCGCGTTCTCGAGCAGGTTGACCAGCACCTGAATAACCTGATCCCGGTCACAGTCCAGGAGGAGAGGTGCATCGGGGAGATCGGCGGTCACCCGGACCGCCCGCTCACCGCGCGCCATCGCCGTCTGGTCGGCGGCCTCGCGGACCAGGTGCGCGACGTCATGTGTGCCGATCTCGAGCCCGATCGTCCCTGCCTCCATCGCCGACAGCTCGAGGATCTTGCCGATCATCGCAGAAAGGCGCCGACCGCTCTCCCGATTGAGCACCAGCAGTCTGCGCTGTCGCTCCGTGAGCGAGCCGGGTAGCTCGTCGAGGAGGAGTTGCAGCGTCTCCTGCATCGACGCGAGCGGCGTCTTCAGATCGTGCGACACCTTGGAGAGGAAGTCGCGCTTCATGCGGTCCAGCTCGCCCAGCCGGTGATTCATCGTGTTGAAGTCGCGGGCGAGCTCGGCGAACTCGTCGTTGCGACGGGTGTCGAGGCGATAGCCGAAGTTGCCCTCGGCGACCTGGCGTGTGCCTTCCTTGAGTCGGTTCAGCGCCTCGGCGATCGATCGTATGATGAAGCCGGAGACCAGCAGGCTCAGCGTGAGGGCGATCGCCGCCGCACCCCACGTGATGCGCTCCGCGCGGTGGGCGGCCGCGTTGGACTCTTCGAGCCGGGCCTCCATCACGTTGCGTGATGCCTCGGCGACTCGCTGGGTCAGGATCTGCAGGTGGTCGACCCCCTCCTGCAGCGCGGCGAGCTGCGCGTCCGCGGCGCTGTCCGGGCGCACCACTCCACCGAACCGGTCGGCGACGAGGCGGAAGGCGTCCCACTCGGCGGCGAGCCGATCGACTTCGGCTCGCTCCTCCGCGCTGAGCGGCCTGTCCGCGAGGTCATGGAGCCCGGCCTCGAAGACGTCGACCGCCTCGTGGAATTGACGGAGATACCCCGAGTCCCGCGTGATCCGGAACTTGGTCGCACTCTCGTCGATGAGGCCGAGCTGCATCCCCTGATTCGTGGCGCTGAAGTAGAGGCGGGCCGAGATCTCCGAGAGCTGGTAACTGGTGAGGACGGCGGCACGGATCGTCCGGACGTGGTAGACGAGCAGACCGAGCAACAGGACCACCAACAGTCCGAACGCGCCGGACAGTTTGGTTGCGACCTTCATGGGCTGTTCATGTCTCGCCGTAGGTGCGCAGCTTGTTCCGGATCGTCTTCACATCGAGGCCGAGCTGCCGCGCGGCCTCCGCCTTGTTGTGCCCTACGTGCTCGAGCGTCCTCAGGATCAGCTCCCGCTCGGCGTCCGCCGCCGTCGTGCCGATCGGGACGACGACGATCGGGTTGCTCCCGGCCTCGCGGACCCGAAGGTAGGGCGGCAGATGGATCGGTTCGAGCCACCCTTCTCGCGCGACGATGACCGCACGCTCGATCACGTTGCGCAGCTCGCGGACGTTGCCGGGCCAGGCGTAGGCGCCGAGCAGCTCGCGCGTGGCGTCGCGCAGGCCTTCCACGCCCGTGCCGTGCTTCCCGTTGAATTCGCGGATGAAGTACTGCGCCAGCAGCGGGACATCCTGTAGCCGCTCACGCAGCGGCGGCACCACGACCTCGAAGACGTTCAGCCGGTAGAGGAGATCCTCGCGGAGCCGGCCGTTCCTCACCGCGGCTGCCGGCGAGCGGTTCGTCGCGGCGAGGACCCGGACATCGAACTCCACCTCCCGGCTCCCGCCGAGCCTGCGAGTGCGCCGCGTTTCCAGGATCCGAAGCAGCTTCGGCTGGAGCGCGAGCGGCATCTCGGCGATCTCGTCGAGGAAGAGGGTGCCGCCATCGGCCAGCTCGAAGTAGCCCGGGCGCGCCTGCACCGCGCCGGTGAACGCGCCCTTCTCGTGACCGAAGAGCTCGCTCTCGATCACCCCCTCGGCGATGGCCGCGGCGTTCACCGCAACGAATGGACCGTCTCTGCGCGCGCTCAGCTCGTGGATCGTCCGCGCCACGACTTCCTTGCCCGTCCCGCTCTCGCCGGTGATGATCGCGGAGGCGTCGCTCGCCGCAAGGAGTTCGACCACCTCGAAGACCTCGCGGATCGCACGGCTCTCACCCACGAGCCCTCCGACGCCCACCTCGGAGAGCCGGCGCACCAACTCCCGGGTCATCACTCGCTGGCGAAGCTCCGCGGCAGCCGATTCCAGGAGCGCGTGCAGCTTGGTGTAATCGAGCGGCTTCGTCAGAAAGTCCTCGGCACCGCCCTTCATCGCCTCGACGGCGACGTCGATGCTGCCGTGCGCCGTGATCAGGATCACCGGCCGTTGGGCATCCCCGGTCTTCAGCCGCTGGAGCAGGTCGAGCCCGCTCGCCTCGCCCAGGACGACGTCCGAGATGACCACATCCGGCGGACGCTCCGCAAGGATGCGCTCGGCCTGTGCGACGTCAGCGGCGGTCGAGACCGCATAGCCCCAGTCTTCGATGCGGACGGCAAGAACCTCCCGCACCGCCGCCTCATCGTCGACGACGAGTATGTTCAAGGGTGCTGCCGACATGGTTCGATCAGGTTGGGCTCGAGGAGGCGCTGGACGCGCTCTATACACGAGCCGGCGCCTGAGGTGCCCCTCGGCCGGGCGGGGAGGTGGGCGACGCGAGCCTGCCCATGCTGCGGACGATCGTGCCACCCGCTCCGACCCGTCTATTCAAACGCGTTTCTCACGACTTTGCGGACAAGCGTGCCGTGAGGACTACGGCAGGCCGGCCGGCGGCCCGGGCGAGTGGACTGGCGTCCTTCATGCACCGGGCTCACGGACATGAATGAACAGGAGGCATCGGGACCCGCGCTCGCCCGGCGGATGGGCCTCTTTGCGCTCATCGTCTACGGCGTGGGCGACATGCTCGGCGCGGGAATCTACGCACTCGTCGGCGAGTGGGCCGGGATCATGGGCAACGCGGTCTGGCTCGGCTTCGTGGTCAGCTGGATCGCCGCGGTGCTGACCGGGCTCTCGTACGCATCGCTCGGCTCACGCTACCCGCGTGCGGCCGGCGCGGCGTACATCACGCAACGCGCCTGGGCGCTGCCCTTCCTCTCGTACGTGGTCGGGCTCGCCGTCGTCGCCTCGGGGCTGACTTCGATCGGCACACAGGCGCGCGCCTTCTCCGGCTACGCACTCGGGCTCACCGGCCTCGCGCCACCCGGCGGCAATGGTGTGGGCGCGCTCCCCGAAGCCGAATGGCTGGTGTGGGCGGCCGTCGTCCTCGGATTCATCGGCGTGCTCACGGTGATCAACCTGCGCGGAATCCAGGAGTCCAGCCGGGCGAATCTGATCTTCACGGCGGTCGAGGCGCTCGGGCTGCTCCTCGTCATCGCGGTCGGCGTCCGGTACTGGGGCAGCGTGGACTACCTGGAGACCCCGCCACCGGGACCCGAGGGATCGATCGGACCCACGCTCGTGCTCCAGGGCGCGGTGCTCACCTTCTACTCGTTCATCGGCTTCGAGGACCTGATCAACGTGACCGAGGAAGCCGAGAATCCCGAGCGCAACTACCCGATCGCACTCATCACCGCACTCGCCGCGACGGCGGTGATCTATCTGGCCGTCACGGTCACCGCCGTCTCCGTCGTGCCCTACCCTGTCCTTGCCCAGTCCGACCAGCCACTCGTGGATGTGGTGACGACGGCCGTGCCGGGGTTTCCGGCCGTGGTCTTCTCCTTCATCGCGCTCTTCGCCATCGCCAACACCGCGCTCCTCAACTACATCATGGGCTCGCGCGTCGTCTACGGGATGGCCCGAGAGGGGTTGACCCACCGCGCCCTCGGCGCCGTCCACGCCGAGCGCCGAACACCCCACCGCGCGATCCTGGTGCTCATGGCCATCGTCATCATCCTCGCCTTCTCCGGCGAACTCGCCCAACTGGCCAGTGCGACCAGCATCCTCCTCCTCTGCGTCTTCGTGGTGGTCAACGCCGCACTCATCGTCCTCAAACGCCGCCCCGACGAGCCGCCCGGGCGCTTCGAAGTGCCCACCATCGTCCCGGTCCTCGGCATCGCCGTAAACCTGGTCATGCTCTGGCACGCCGACCGCGCCGCATGGCGGATCGCGGGGATCCTCATCGCCGGGATCGCGGTGCTGTACTTCGTGGGGAAGGGGTCCGGGATCAGGGACGGATAGGTGCGTGTGCGTAGACCCGGCCAAAGCGGAAAAACGGAAACGTGGCCCGAGGGCCAGGGATCGGGCCAGGGCCTCCCTACCTCACCCCACCCCACCTGGCCCTGGCCCTCGGCCTCGCCCCTTGCGGCGCTACCGGCGCCGCCCTCAGTACCGGTAATGCTCCGGCTTGTACGGCCCCTCGATCGGCACGCCGATGTAGTCGGCCTGCTTCGGCGTCAGCTCCGTCAGCTTGACGCCGAGCTTGTCCAGGTGCAGCCGCGCGACCTTCTCGTCGAGGTGCTTGGGGAGGACGTAGACCTTCCGCTCGTACGACTCCGCCTTCTGGTGCAGCTCGACCTGCGCCATGACCTGGTTGGTGAAGCTCGCACTCATGACGAAGCTCGGGTGGCCCGTCGCACACCCCAGGTTGAGCAGCCGGCCCTCGGCCAGGATCATGACGCTGTGGCCGTCGGGGAAGGTCCACATGTCGTACTGCGGCTTGATGTTGGTGTGCACGACCCCCGGCGTCTTCTTGAGGCCGGCCATGTCGATCTCGTTGTCGAAGTGGCCGATGTTGCCGACGATCGCCTTGTCCTTCATCCGCGCCATGTGGTCGGCCGTGATGACGTCACGGTTGCCGGTCGCGGTGATGAAGATGTCGGCCTCGCCGATCACATCCTCGAGCGTCTTGACCTCGTAGCCCTCCATGGCCGCCTGGAGCGCGCAGATCGGGTCGATCTCGGTGACGATGACACGTGCCCCCTGCCCGCGCAGCGCCTGGGCGCACCCCTTCCCCACCTCGCCGAAGCCGCAGACCACCGCGACCTTGCCGCCGATCATGACGTCGGTGGCGCGGTTCAGCCCGTCGATCACCGAGTGGCGGCAACCGTAGATGTTGTCGAACTTCGACTTGGTGACGGAGTCGTTGACGTTGATCGCCGGGAAGCGGAGCGTGCCCTTCTTTTCCATGTCGTAGAGGCGGAGCACCCCCGTCGTCGTCTCCTCGGAGACGCCGCGAATGCTCTCGGCCGTGCGGCGCCAGCGCGAAGGATCCTCCGCCTGCACGCGACGCAGCAGGTCCAGGATCACGCCCCACTCCTCGGCGTCGTTCTCCGGATCGAAGTCCGGGATGCGACCGGCCTCCTCGAACTCGGCCCCCTTGTGCACCAGGAGCGTGGCGTCGCCGCCGTCGTCCAGGAGCAGGTTCGGCGGCGAGCCGTCCGGCCAGAGCAGCGCCTGCTCGGTGCACCACCAGTACTCCTCGAGCGTCTCGCCCTTCCAGGCGTAGACCGGAACGCCG
>CALKIP010000135.1 GCA_937995995.1 uncultured bacterium | reverse complement strand
GACTCCTGGTCCAGGGGATCACCGGGCGCGATGGCTCCTTCCACGCCCGGCAGATGATGGAGTACGGCACGCAGGTCGTGGGCGGCGTCACACCCGGCAAGGGCGGGCAGATGTTCGATGGCCCGAACGGCAAGCAGGTGCCGGTCTTCGACACCGTCGACAAGGCCGTGCAGGAGACCGGCGCCAACGCAACGGTGATCTACGTGCCGCCGGCGTTCGCGGCCGATGCGATCCTGGAAGCGGCGGATGCGGGGGTGCCCTTCATCGTGGCGATCACGGAGGGGATCCCTGTCCTCGACATGACGCGAGTGTACGCGTACGTGTCCGACAAGGGCGCGCGTCTCCTGGGCCCGAACTGCCCGGGCCTGCTCGCTCCTGGCAAGTCGAAGGTCGGAATCATGCCCGGCCACATCGCGAAGCCGGGGCCGGTCGGTGTGGTGTCACGCTCGGGGACGCTCACCTACGAGGTCGTCTTCCAGTTGACCAACGCCGGCATCGGCCAGAGCACCTGCGTCGGGATCGGTGGCGACCCGATCATCGGCACGGACTTCATCGACTGCCTGGCCGCCTTCGAGGCGGATGAGCAGACCGAGGCGATCGTCATGATCGGCGAGATCGGTGGTACGGCCGAGCAGGAAGCCGCTGAATACATCGCCAAGAATCTGTCCAAGCCCGTGGTCGGCTTCATTGCGGGGCAGACGGCGCCTCCGGGGCGTCGCATGGGACACGCCGGCGCGATCATCAGTGGGTCGACCGGTACGGCGGAGGAAAAGATCGCGACGTTCGAGAAGAACGGCATCGGCGTGGCCCGAAAGCCGTCGGACATCGTCGGACTGATCCAAGAGGCGCTCTGACCGGCCCAGCCGGTCCGCGCGGAATCCCATGGAATTCCGACAGCTTCTTCCACGTGAGCACGTTCGCGTTCCGCTGCGTGGCGGTACCCTTCGCGAGGCGCTCGCCGAGCTGGTCGCAGCTCTCGTCGACCTCGGCGAGGTGAGCAATGCGACGGCGCTCGAGAAGCTGCTTACGGATGCGCGGCTGCGCGACGTCGTCGCAGTAGGCGACGACGTCGCGCTCCCGCATTTCCGAACCGATGGCGTCGACCGCCTCGTGGTCATGCTCGGCGTGGCGCCGAGCCGCCTCGACGCCCGCGACGCCGGGCTGGACATCCGGCCGCGAATCGTGGTGCTGATCCTGGCACCACCCGAGGCCGCGACCCTCTACCTCCAGACCGTCTCCGCACTGGCGCGCATGTTTCGCCGTGACGGCGTGGTCGACCGCATGTCGCATGCGCACTCAGTCGAGGCGGTGCTCGCACTACCCGAGCTCCAGGCGCTTCGTATCCAGCCCCGACTCACCGTTCGCGATATCATGAGCCACCGGGTGGATAGCGTTCCACCCGATGCCTCCGTGCGCGCGGCGGTGGACCTCATGGTCCGACACCGCGTGCGTGCACTCCCCGTCGTCGGTGAGAAGCGCGAGGTTCTCGGCATCATCTCCGAGTGGGACATCATGCGCGCCCTCCTGCCACAGGTTCCACGGGCGGGTGGCGAAGAGGCGCAGACGGACGATTCGGAGCTTCAGACGATCAAGGTTCGTGACATCATGAGCCGCTCCGTGCTCTGCATTTCGGAGGACATGGGCGTCGACGAGGTCGCGAACACCATGATCAACAAGGATGTCGAGCAGTTTCCGGTCGTCAACGAAGGCAAGCTCACCGGGTTTTTGACCCGTGGTGACATCATTCGCAAACTCTTTGGACGATAGAGAACCATGGACTACACGCTCGCGATCATCAAGCCCGATGCGGTGGGACGCGGCCTCACGGGGAAGATCCTGGCCCACCTCGAGGAGCAGGGCTTCCGCATCCGCGGCCTGCGCATGATGCGGCTCACCGAGGCCCAGGCCCGGGAGTTCTACGCGGTACACCGCGAGAGGCCGTTCTACGAAAGTCTCGTCAGTTTCATGACTTCGGGGCCGGTAGTTCCAGTACTGCTCGAACGCGAGGATGCCGTGGCCAAGCTGCGCGAGGCAATCGGCGCGACCGATCCCGCAGAAGCCGCGGACGGCACGGTGCGCAAGCTGTTCGCAGAGTCTAAGGAACGCAACGCGATCCACGCGTCCGACGCTCCGGAGACGGCGCGCCAGGAGGCAGCGTATTTCTTTGCCGGCGCCGACGTCCTGGAAACCGGGAACGCCGCGATCGGTTGACATCGCTTCGACGCTTGGCGATCTTTACCGACTATGCTGAAAGTCGATCTGGGCCACCTGCAAAGTGAGAGGCGGGTCGAGATCGCCGAGGATCTCGCACCGGACGATCCCATCTGGAACGATTCAGGGATCGAGCTGAAGAAACCTCTCGCGGTCAGGCTGGAGGTTCAGTTGGCCGGTGAGGATGTGTTGGTACGCGGTCACTTCGATGGCGAGGTGGGGCTGGAGTGCCGGCGCTGTCTCGTTCCGGTGACCGTCGAGATCGATGAGGATGTATCGTTCCTGCTCCGGCCGGATCTGGAGCCGGTCGAGGCGGAGGAGCAGGAGGTCTACACCTTCGCGAGCCAGGAGCGAGAGCTGGATCTGACCCCGGCGGTGCGCGAGCAAGCGCTGCTCGCGATACCGAAGTACGCAGTCTGTCGCGAAGCCTGCCGCGGCCTCTGTCCGCAGTGTGGTGCGAACCTCAACGAAGAGGAGTGCCGCTGCGAGCCGGAGGAAGTGGACGAGCGCTGGGCGGCGCTGCGGAAGCTGAAGTTTGACTGACCGACGGAGGTATCATGGCGGTTCCGAAGAAGAAGGTTTCGAAGCAGCGCAAGCGGAAGCGGCGCACGCACCACAAGGCGAGTGTGATGGCGACGACGCCCTGCCCGCGCTGCGGCGACCCGAAGCTGCCGCACCGGGTCTGTCCGACCTGCGGCACGTACAAGGACGAGCAGGTCATCGAGGTCGAGCAGATTTAAGGGGGACGCGTGCGCATCGCGCTCGACGCCATGGGGACCGACCGGCACCCCGCGGTAGAGGTAGAGGGTGCCGTCCAGGCGCTGCGCGAGCTGCCGGACGGGTTCACGGTGATCCTGGTCGGACAGAGGGAGCGAATCGAGGCCGAACTCGAGCGATTCCCCGATGTTCCCCGGAACCGCCTGGAGGTGGTCCACGCCACCGAGCGGATCGAACAGGGCGAGTCGCCGGCAACGGCGGCGCGGCGCAAACCCAATTCGTCCGTTGTCGTCGGGCTCGGCCTGCTGAAGGAAGGGAGCGCGGACGCCTTCGTGAGCGCCGGATCGACCGGTGCCGTGATGGCGGCCTCGCTCCTGCTTTTGCGCCCGCTGCCCGGCGTGGACCGCCCGCCGATCGGAACGGTGCTGCCGACGTCTGCAGAGCCGGTGATCCTGGTGGATGCAGGCGCGAACGTGGACAGCAAGCCGGTGCACCTGCTTCAGTTTGCGCGCCTGGGCGCCATCTACGCCCGGGACGTGCTGCGGCGCGAAAACCCGCGGGTCGGCCTCCTGAACATCGGCGAAGAGCCCGAGAAGGGCGATGAACTCGCCGTCGAGGCGCACGGCCTGCTTGCCGAGAGCGGGCTGAACTTCGTCGGCAACATCGAGGGCCGTGACATCATCACGGGCACCTGTGATGTGCTGGTCGCCGACGGCTTCGTCGGCAACGTCCTGCTCAAGTTCTATGAATCGGTCGCCGGCTACTTCCTGCGCATCCTCAACCGGGAACAGGAACGGACCGGCGGACAGCTGGACTTGCGCGGGATCATCTCGGCGCTGGATTACACGGAGTACGGTGGCGCACCGTTGCTCGGGCTGAACGGGATCTCGATCATCTGCCACGGCGGTTCTCCGCCGCGTGCGATCAAGAACGCGATCCGGGCGGCCATTCGAGCTGTCGAGAACGACATGGTGCGCAACATGATGCGTGAATTGACGAACTCGTCGACGATGGGCGGGAGTTCGATCGGGCCCACGGTGGGCCACATGGCGGAGGGCGCATGAGGAAGCCGCAGCCACTGATGGAGGTGGTGAGCACGGGCCGTTACCTGCCCGAGCGGGTGCTCACGAATGCGGAGTTGGAACGTCTCGTCGATACGTCGGACGAGTGGATTCGCGAACGAACCGGGATTCGTGAGCGTCGCATCGCGTGCCCGGCGATGGGGGCGGCCGAAATGGGGACGAATGCCGCCAGGATCGCCCTCGAGCGGGCGGGACTCCAGCCGGATGAGGTGGATGTCCTGATCGTCTCGACGGCGACTCCGGACCGGCTTCTCCCCTCCACGGCGTGCGACATTCAGGCACAGCTCGGGGCGAGCAACGCCGCGGCCTACGATGTATCTGCTGCGTGCACGGGCTTTCTCTACGCGATGAGCGTGGCGGAGGGCCATCTCGCGGCAGGGCACGGCGAGGTCGCACTCGTGGTCGCCGCGGAGAAGATGAGCGCGATCACGGACTGGTCGGACCGTTCGACCTGTATCCTCTTCGGCGATGGAGCGGGCGCGGCCGTGGTCCGGCGCAGTGAGAACGGTCGTGGCGTGCTGTCGAACTTCATGCGCTCGGATGGCTCACTGGCCGAACTTCTGTGGCGCCCTGGCGGCGGCGCGAAGGTGCCGTTCAACGAGACCGTTCTCGAGGAGCGGAGCCACCTCGTCAAGATGGCGGGCCGCGAGGTCTTCAAGGCAGCGGTCCGGTCGATGGCCGAGGCGGCCGACCAGGCACTGCAGCGCGCCGGGCTCACCGGCGAGGACATCGATCTCCTCGTCCCCCACCAGGCCAACATCCGAATCATCGAAGCCACCGCGAAGTACGCGAACATCCCGATGGAGAAGGTCTACGTCAACGTGGACCGCTACGGGAACATGAGCTCGGCCACGCTCCCGGTCGCCCTCGACGAGGCGCAGGAAGCGGGGCGCATCAAGCCGGGTGACAATGTGATGATGGTCGCGTTCGGCGCGGGCTTCACCTGGGGCTCTTCCGTCATCCGATGGTAGCGCTCCTCTTTCCGGGGCAGGGCTCACAGTTCGTCGGCATGGGCCGTGACCTCGCAGATCGCTTTCCCGAAGCCAGAGCCGTATTCGAAGAGGCCGACGACGCACTCGGCTTCTCACTCTCGCGGCTCATGTGGGAAGGTCCAGATGAAGAGCTCACCGCGAAGCTGAACGCACAGCCGGCGATCCTCACGCATTCGGTCGCAGTGCACCGCGTGGTGGCGTCGCGCCTCGGTGCCGTCCG
>CALKIP010000134.1 GCA_937995995.1 uncultured bacterium | reverse complement strand
CGCCTTCAACGCACTTCGCTTCGTGCTCGCCTCCGCCGTGGTGTGGACGGTGCTGCGCACGCGCGGACCGATCCCGATGCCGCATGCCGAAGACGTATGGAAGCTCGTCGCCCTCGGCGTGCTCGGCAACGTGGTCTACCAGCTCTTCTTCATCTTCGGCCTCGACCGCACGCTGGCCGGCAACGCGGCGCTGCTCCTGGCCACCACACCGATTCTGGTCGCGCTCCTCTCCGCCGCGCTCGGGCACGAGCGTGCCGACCCCAGAGTCTGGAGCGGCGTCGTGGCCACGGTGGCTGGCATGGTATGCGTCGTCCTCGGCGGAGGCGGTGGGCTCACGCTATCTCGGGCCACATTCGGCGGAGACCTGGTGATGATCGCCGCAGCCGCGACCTGGGCGATCTACACGGTGGGCGCACGCGGCCTGATCGCCCGCTACGGCTCGGTCCCGGTCACGGCGTGGACACTCTGGATCGGCACCATCCCGGTCGTGCTCCTCGGCCTGCCCGGCCTCGCCTCGGTCGATTGGGCCCACATCTCACCCTCCGCCTGGGCCGCCGTCGCGTACGGTGGCATCCTCGGGATCGGGCTCGCCTACCTGCTCTGGTACCAGGGAGTGCACCGCATCGGCAACACGCGCACGGCGATCTACTCGAACGTGGAGCCGGTGCTCGCCATGATCGTCGCATGGCTGTGGCTGGGCGAAGTGCCGGGCGTGTGGCAAATCGTCGGCGCGATGATCATCATCGGCGGTGTGACGACGACGCAGTTGTGAGAGCGGAGGGACGTGGCTCGCCGTTGTCGGTCCGATTCACGAAATGGCGGGCCCCGAGCCGGCTTGCGGGCACCCGGTGCTCCGTGACGGCCGACCGATGCTGTGCCGACCCGGGGCGTGCGGGAACACCTCTTGCGCCCTCGATCATCAGGAGTGGCGCCTGTGGGCGACGAATGGTCGGGCGCCGCCACAGGCGGAGGCTTCCATGGAGATGCTCTGGACCGGCACGCTAAGCTTCGAGCTCGTCAACATCCCGATCCGGCTCTACAAGGCCGCGCGGACGCGCCGTGTCGAGTTTCGCCTGCTCCATGAGCCGGATCTCGAGCCGATCCAGTATCGCAAGGTGTGCAGCGCGGAGCAGGAGCCGGTTCCGGACGACGAAATCGTGCGCGGCATCAAGGTGGAGGGCGAGTGGGTCACGGTGACCGACGAGGAGCTCGCGAGCCTCGCGCCACAGCTTACGCGCACGATCGAGATCCGTGACTTCGTCGACCTGCACGAGATCGATCCGATCTACTACCGCAAGCCGTACTTTCTCGCGCCCGACGAGGGCGGCGAGGAGGCGTACGTGATGCTTCGCGAGGCGATCCGGCGCAGTGGCAAGGTCGGCGTGGCCGAGTTCGTCCTGGTGCAGCGTGAACACCTGGCGGTGGTGCGCGCCGGCGAAGAGGCCCTCCTGCTGGAGACGCTGCACTACCCCGAGGAGCTGATCGACGAGCGTGAACTCGACGTGCCCACACAGACGCGGCTGCGCGAGGGCGAGATCCGAATGGCGACGGACCTGATCCGGAATCTGTCGCGCCCGTTTGACGCAACGCGCTACAGGAACGATTATCGGGCCCGAGTACTGGAGCTTCTGCGCGGCAAGGCGGAAGGCCGGCTGCCACCGAAGCTGGAGGCGCCGCCGCCACCGGAGCCAACGCCGGTGGTGGATCTGACGCGTCGTCTGCGCGAGAGCCTGGAACGCAGCCAAAGCGAGGGCCGCCGCGCCGCCTGAACGCCGCACGTTCCGGAACGACAGACGCCGAGTACGAAACCGACCATTTCCCTGAACGAGACCCACGCGTGACAGCGGGACGCCGCCGCATCCTCCGGGAGTACGGAATGACCGCCGGCACGCTCGGCTCATCGGCCGGGCAGACGGTCATGGTCGTCGTGCTCCCGATCCTGCTCGCGCAGTACGCGCCATCGGCGGTCTGGATCGGCTTCGCGATCGGAGGCGAAGGCCTTTTTGCACTCCTGGTGCCGTACTGGATCGGCTCGCTGAGCGACCGCCTCCCCGAGCGGCTGGCGCGGCGTTACGGCCGGCGGTCGCTCTTCCTTGCGGCTACGGCGCCGATCATGGCCGCCTCCATGGCGCTCGCTCCCTTCCTCGAGGGCTACTGGCCGCTCGCCGGGCTGGCCTTCGTCTTCTTCGCCGCGTTCCACGGCTATCTCACACCGCTCTGGGCGCTCATGGTCGATGCGGTTCCGGACGAGCGCCTCGGGACGGTGCACGGCGTGCGCGGCGCGCTTCACGCCGCGGGGCTCGGCTTCGGCCTCGTCGCCGGAGGGCTGCTCTTCTCGCTCTGGCCGCCGCTTCCCTTCCTCATCGGCGCTGCGCTGATCCTGGCGACGACGGCGGTGACGCTTCGTGCGGCATCGGCCACCGTCGCACTCGAGCCCATGCTCGACGACGCAACGACAGGCGGTGTGCAGGCGGTCTGGCGCGCGTTGGGAACGCGCCCCGATGTACGGGGATTCCTCGTCGCCAATGCCCTGTGGACCGGTGCGGTGGACGGGATCCGGCCGTTCATCTTCCTCTTCGCGGTCGCGGTACTCGGGATCGACACCGCCGAGACCTCCGGTGTGCTCCTGGTGCTCGTCGTCGGCCTGGCGCTCGGTTCCGTGTTCCTCGGCCGGCTCGGAGACCGCTACGGGCGCGAGCGGCTCCTCATGGCGGGCGCGTTGCTTACCGCAGTCGCCATGATCTTCGGCGTGCTGGTGCGCGAACTCGAGGGCGCCTTGCTCCTGCTCCTCGCCTCCGGCCTCGGCGCCGCCGCACTGGTCGCGTTGCCGTACCCATTCTTCGCGGCCCTGGTCGGCGGCCACGCGATCGGGCGCTACACCGGCCTCTACATCGTCTCCCTCGGGCTCTCGCGTGTGGTGGCGCCGGTCCTGGTCGGCGCGGCGATCGACCTCGGCGAGCCGCTCTTTCCGGATCTGGGCGGCTACCCACTCATGTGGCCGGTGGCCGGCCTCATGTCTCTACTCGGCGTCCTCGTGCTGCGCCGCTCGCTCCGTCTCGCACCGCCGGAATGATTGCGTGCCACAGGTGGGCGGGATAAACTTCCGCAACACTTACGATACTCCTGGCAGAAGGACTGATGACCGATACCGCAAGCGCCGCGGCGCAGGAGCGTCCGAAGGTGCCCCCGCCGCTCCGACCCGGCCGACGCCTGGACCCATCCATCTTCCAGCTCCCGGTCGAGAAGATGCGGAGCGGGTACTACTCGGATAAGTATTTCGTCCTCGCGAAGAACGTGCTCGAGGCCGATGGCCACAATCCCGTGGTCACGATGCAGGTCTTCCAGAAGAAACACGCCTGGCTGGGCGGAATCGATGAGGCGATCGCGATCCTGAAACTCTGCCTGGCCGAGGGCTATCACTGGGACGACCTCGAGGTCATGGCGCTGTGGGACGGCGATCGTATCGAGCCGTGGGAGTCGGTCATGACGATCACCGGCCCCTACGCCGCATTCGCCGCCCTCGAGACGCTCTACCTGGGCGTCCTCGCCCGGCGGACGAAGGTCGCGACGAACACGCGCCGCGTCGTCGAAGCCGCCTGGCCGAAGCGGGTCATGTTCTTCCCCGCCCGCCACGATCACTGGCTGGTGCAGACGGGTGACGGTTACGCCGCGCACGTCGCCGGCGCGATCGGCGTCTCGACCGATGCCCAGGCCTCGTGGTGGGGCTCGGAGGGCATCGGCACGGTGCCGCACTCGCTGATCGCCGCGTACGGCGGGGACACCGTTCGGGCGAGCGTCGCCTTCGCCGATCACGTGCCCGACGATGTGAAGGTGGTCAGCCTCGTCGATTTCGACAATGACTGCGTCGGCACCTCGCTCAAGGTGGCGCGCGCCCTCGGACCGCGCCTGCACGGAGTGCGGCTGGATACGTCGGAAACGCTGGTCGATCGCTCGCTCATGGGCCAGATGGGCAACTTCGACCCGCGTGGCGTGAACCCGCAGCTCGTTTGGAACGTCCGGAAGGCGCTGGACGACGCCGGCTTCGAGCACGTCCAGATCGTCGCCTCGGGCGGTTTCGACGCCGACAAGATCCAGCGTTTCGAGGATGCGGGCGTGCCGGTCGACTCGTACGGCGTCGGCTCGTCGCTCTTCAAGGACAGCTTCAACTTCACCGCCGATGTCGTGCTCGTCGAGGGGAAGCCGGTGGCCAAGGCTGGCCGCTCGTTCCGGCCGAATCCGCGCCTGGAGCGCGTGGAATAACTCGAACGCGGGCGAGCGCGTGCGCGGGGGCGAGTGCGGGGGAAAGCCAGGTATTCGGGCCCGACCCCATCCACAACGAGGCGAAGTGCCGGAATCCGCAACTTCGAATTCGCCACGACGAGTGTGATCCCTCGTACAGCTTCGGGGTAACATTTCCAGGCGATGACGCACATGAACGCGGCCTTGGTCGAACGATGCCGCGTTCGTGCTTGTGGGAAAGAACTGGAAACGAGCCACGTATGTTGAAGAGGTTCCACCATAGAATTCGGGGCGGTTTCGGTGCCATTGCACTGGTCGCGCTCTTCACCGGCGGCGCCGGTGGTGTGCCCGACAAGGCACCGGCGCCCGACCCGCGGAGCACGTGCTGCTGCCGTGACTGCCCAGACGAAAACGGCGGGCCGGCCACGTCCTCAGCGCACCCCGTCGGCGCGGTCAGCGACCATGTAATCGTCATCTCGATCGATGGACTCCGTCCGGACGCCATCGAGAAGTACGGTGCGAAGACCCTGCAGCGCCTCATACGCGAGGGCGCCTACACCCTCGAGGCGCAGACGATCTACCCGAGCAAGACGCTACCCTCGCACACCTCCATGCTGACGGGCGTGCCGCCGGAGGTGCACGGGATCGCATTCAACGACCGGCAGGAGGGTAGCGGCGTCGTCCGCGTACCGACGATGTTCGAGCTCGCGAAGGCGCGGGGGTTCAGCACCGCTGCGTTCTTCAGCAAGGCGAAGTTCCATCACCTGGTGCGGCCGGGCTCACTCGACTACTGGCAGGGGCCGAGCTCCAACATCGGCCATTGGATGGCGACCCGGACGGTCCCCGACGCGGTGGACTACATGAAGCACGAGCGGCCGAATCTCATGTTCGTGCACGTCGGCGAGCCGGACTTCGCCGGACACACCTTCGGCTGGATGAGCTTTGCCTACAAGTGGGCGGTCAAGCGCGCCGACGGCGCCGTCGACACGGTCCTCAAGGCCGCCGACAAGACGTATGGCCGTGGCAACTACACGGTGATCGTGACGTCGGACCACGGGGGGCACGACCGCGACCATGGCAGCGACGATCCTCGCGACATGACGATCCCCTGGATCGCGTGGGGCAAGGGCGTGCAAGCGGGAATGGCCCTGTCCGACTCGATCCGGACGATGGACACCGCCGCGACGGCGCTTTGGGTTCTCGGCATCGCGGAGCCGGAGAGCTGGGCAGGCCGTCCCGTTGCCTCGGCGTACACCCCCGAAGCACGCCTGGCCGTGGAGCAGGCGCTCAGCGGCGCGCCCGCGGCGGCGCTTCGCTGACGACGCAGGTCGGTTCACGGCGCGAGTACATTGCGAGCCCAACGACGAAGGGCCCGGCGCGAGCCGGGCCCTTCGTGCATTACCGGATCCGCATGATCGCCCACTGTGGCCGGTCCCGCTCCGTGAATGCCCCGCCCTGCTGCCGCGTGAAGCTCAGGTTGAACGGATCGGGGCTGAACCCCTCGGCCTCGAAGACGAGGTGCAGAGGACTCGAGACGGGGAGTGTGGCCGACGTCTGGAAGTCCGTGAAGGCCCGCCGTTGTGGCCGGAGCGGGAAACCGCCACGGAAGATGCCCAGCTCCTGCCGCAGGTTGGTGTCGGGGAAGGTGTACACGGAGTCGACGGGCACGCCGGCGAGCTCGGGGGCATCATCCGCCCATAGCGCCACGGACCACCGGTTGAAGAGCGTCGCCCAGGGCGTTCCGGTTTCGGCTTCGAGATTGGCCACGCCACGCCGTTGGGTGTGTGTGAGCCGCCTCAGGAGCTCCGTGCCGCCGAAATGTTCGCCCAGGTACTTGATGAAGAGCCACTGTGCGCCGCGCTCCTCGATCGTGCCCTGGCCGTCGGTGTTGACCAGGCTCACGGCCGTCGGCTCCTCCATGTACAGGAAGGCGCGCGTCAGGTTCGATAGACGGAAGTCGAATGCGGTCTGGGCGTCGCCGCGGGCCTCCAACGCATCGGCGACCAGCTCCTCGGCCGCATGCGCGAGTGCTTCGGAGAGCCACAGAACCTCGGGCGCGGCGTCCAGCTCCATGACCTTCTGGCGGAAATGGATCATGTGCTGTAGCTCGTGAGCGAGGACCGGAGGGACCGCCCTCAGAATGTCGCTCAGGCTGCGTCGGTCACCGAACTGCCCGTTCGGGTCGGGTACGATGCTGTAGAAGATCTCGGCGCGGTTGCTGCTCGTGTGGTTCGTCAGGTCGATCCCGTAAAAGAACCCCGCCACGAAGCCGTTCGAGCCCTTGGGCGTCATCTCGTTCACGACCGGCGTGAAGAGGACGATGATCCGGCCGTTGTCGTCCACGTCCGAGGGCTCGCCGAACGCCTCGGTCACGGTCGGGAAGATGGGGTCGTCGAAGAGGGCGGCGAAGTTGGCGAAGTCCGCGGCTGTGAACCCGCCGCTCGGCGCTTTCACATCCTGATAGAGGACGACGTTCTCGCCGACGTACTTCACCTCGGCCGTGACCGTGGTGAACTCGTCGTCCTTGTTGAAGACCTCGAAGGTTCGGGTCGAGCCGACGCTCGGGGTCGCGGCAAGGGAGAAGAGGCGCGGCTCCAGGAGGCGAATCACGTCGCTCGGCGCGATTGCCTGCTCCCGCCGCCGCAGCTGTGTCTCCCATGCGGCCGCATCCTGACCGACGGCGTCGGCGCCGAGCGGCAGGGACTTTCCGGCCGTCAAGTCGAGCGAGGCGAGCACCGCGGGCCGACCGGTCAACCCGACGAGCTGGAACGGGAACTGCCGTCCATTCTCGTGGTGCGCATTCTGGGGCACGGCCAGGTAGGCGAGCCCGGACTGCCCGCCCGGCAGCTTCACGCACCCCAGGTCGGCGGGATCGGCGAGCGTCAGCACCTCGCCCACCTCGAGATCGATGGGATCACGGTCATCGCCGCGCACATCGATATCGACGGGCGCGCTCCGGACAGCGCCGCCGACCAGGACCGTGAGCTCGGTCCGGCGCGTCGGTACGCAGTGTGGCACGAGCACCTCGATGCGCGTGTTCGTGGCGCTCAGCGTGGTTCCGGGGACGCCGTCGAACTGTACGGACGTCAGCAAGGGATCCGGCAGGAAGTCTCGCCCGGTGACCGTGAGCGTATCCCCGGCCGCGACCCGATTCGTGCTGATCGACTCGATCACGGGCTCGGCGATGGCCGTGGCCTGGAAGACGACCGGCGATCCGGTCGCCCGAGGCACGCGCGCCTCGATGCGGTAGTTCCCTGGGTGCCGGCCGAGTCTCACCTGTGCTCGGCCGATCCCCTTCGAGTCAGTGCCATCGCCCACCTGCGCCACCGTGGCGCCTTCACCTTCGACGATGCGCCACTCGACATCCACACCCTCGGCGGGCTTGCCCCCGTCGGTGACCTCGACCTCGAGGAACTCGGAAAGCGGCTGATTCGCGAGCCCGAACTGACGATCGCCGTCGGAAAGCTTGATAGCGTAGTCGTGCCGCTGAGGCGCCGTGCTTTCGCCACAGGCCGCCGCTACGAGCAACAATCCCGCCGCGACCACCTTCAGAGGTTTGAGCATGATCTCCCGATCCGTGTTCCGTCACCACCGCACCCGGCGCGAATTGCGCGATGCGGTCGCCTTGCCGTCGTTGCCGTAACCGATCCCGCCCCTGACGCGACGTGGCCGATCCCGATCGTGCGACGACGCGGCACCGTCTCAAAGGTGCGCCACCAGGGATCGTCTCGTCCCACGCTCCTCACCTCCCGCTCCGCAGTGCCCCCGAGTCCCGGCGAGCCGTATCGGATCCCGCACCATTTTGAGCAGCTACGTGGCGGCACCCGGCCCGTGCCGAGAGAAGTGTAGCCCGACGCCGACCGAAGCGAAACTCCGACCCGTGAGTCGGCGTCGGGGCCGCGCCTACCACCGCGCGCGCCGTCCGCGCACGTCGATGTGGATGAACGGGCCGTGCGCTCCGTTGTCCGGGTAGATCCCGGCGCCACCGACCAGTTCGGGGTAGCGCGCCTCCACCCGGTCGACGGACTCCAGCATCACGCGTGCGTCGCGCGTATCGCGCCGGCCATCGCCGTTCAGGTCGTCCATGTACCAGTCGCCGTCGTTGTCGATCCAGACGTCGGCGGCATCGCCGTACTGGTGCCGGCTCAGCGACGCGCGCCCCCGGTTCAGGCCCTGGCGGTTGTACTGAGGCGTGCGGAAGCCGCTCATCACCACCATGCGGTTCGCCTCGATGCCCCGTGCGTTCAGGTCCTGCATCACCAACTCGAGTTTGTCCAGGAGCAGCGGATCGACGACCACGTACTTCGGCCAGACGTTCTGCTGGTTCTTGGTCAGGAACTCGCGAAGCGTGAAGTGCTCCGAGAGTCGGAGCGATTGGTTCTCGGGCGTGACCTCGATGAAGCCCACCGGCGGCGCATATCGGTCCTGACGGTTCTCCCGCTCGGTCGGGTAGGTGCCGATCAGGTAACCCTTCAGGTAACCGCGCTCCTTCATCTGGAACGGCACCTGTACGACCAGGTCGAATGCATCTATGCGCACCGTCTGGCCTGCGGCGACCAGTTCCATCCGGTAGATCCCCGGTGTCTCGGGCGCAGCCACCGCCTCGCCGTCGGCCAGCACGGACGACGCGGTGGCCCGACCGAACCCGACCTCATCGCCATCGATCCGCTTGACCTCGACCCAGCGGTATCTCACCTCGGCGGGTCGAGGGCTCAGCCATTCCAGCGGAAGCTCGAGCTGCTCGCCCGGCATCACCGGTCGATAACGAAGCGCGCCGCTACGGCTCAACGCCTCCGGGCGAACCCGGACCGAGAGCACCTCCGGCTCGTCGAGAGTCACCGCCGGCAGCTCCGGGACCTCGCCTGGCGCAGCCGCCTCGAGTGGCGGGAGTTCGGGGATCTCATCGGGCGACGACGGTGCCGCGCCCGGCATGAACCAACTCACTGCCACCACTCCAATGACGACGATGCTGCTGCCCATCCGGGATTCCATGACTTCCTCACACGCGGTCCGGCAGATTCCGTCGCGTCGTCCGGGACACGGGCAGGCGCGGGCATGCAGTTGCCCGCCCCCACGCCCATCCCCGCGCCCCCCACGAACGGAACCACCGGAACTCGGTTCGACGACTGCCTGATTCGGCACGACTGCTGCCCTGTGGCCTTCCGGTATACGATGGCAAAGGCCGAAAGGTTCGCCGCAGCAGCAGGTTACACCGGTTTCGCGCCCATCGATCTCGCAGATAGTCGAAAAACGCCGCGGAGACGGGGTGGGGCTTGCGGTGGTTGGCTGACTTCACGGCAGGGCAGTCTGGCGAGCGCCGTGAACCGCAGAGCGTATTGAGGCCGGCACGGCTTCGCGGGGCGTGCCCACGCGTGGATCGGGGCAGCATGCCGCAGCCCCGTAGGGGGTCCGTTGTGCGCAGATTTGGCGGCGCGGTGACCGGGCAGTTCGGCGCCGCATGACTACGGGCAGGGACTCGCCCCTGCCCTCGCCTTCAGCGGATGGAGTGGAGGTCCAGTACCGGTGCCGCCATCAAGGTGGAGTGCGGATTGCGCACACGGCCCAGCACGGTGATGCGCTGGAGCGGGCTCAGGCTCTTGATCTGATCGACTCGCTCCGGCGGCACGGCGATGTAGACGAAGCCGGCCTCCTCGCCCGGTCCGCGGGCGAGGATGAAGGGCTCGCCCTCGTAGAAGTCGGTGCGGATCCGGTCCGCCCGCTCGAGGGCGATGTACTGCACCGTCCACTCGACCAGCCGGCCGCGGAATCCCTGGGGGTTCGAGGCCATGAGCTGGGGCGACACGTTGCGGAGCACATCTCCGGTGTCGGCGGGTGCCGCGAGGGCAGGCACCCAGACCCAGCCCTCCATTCGGACCCGCGCCCAGTTGCCCTCGCGTGAGACGACCTCGACCGGGGCCAGCGGCCGGACGGCGGCGAGCGTGTCCTTGTCGGGCGCACTCAGCAGCGCAGTGCCGACCTCTCCGATCCGAGCCCAGGACGAGCTGTTCCCCGCCGCAGCCGCACTCGTCTGGGCCGCACTCGTCTGGGCCGCGCGCTCCGTCGGCCGTCGATCCGTGGCCTCGGCCCGGCCGCCCTGAGCGCCGCCCGAAATGGAGGGCGCCCAGATCCAGCCCGTACGCCGCACGCGAATCCAGCGGCCACTGCGCTCGAGCTCCTCCAGGAGGGTACCGAACTGAAGGCGTGCGATGCGCTCCCCGTTGGGCGCGGCCCTGAGATTCTCCCCCTCGGACGCGCTCACCACGAGGTCGAAGCCATCGCGCTCACGCGGTGCTACGGATGCACTCCAGATCCAGCCCTCCAGGGTGACCTCGCGCCAGTTGTCCTGCGCGGCCCCCACGGCCAGCGAAGTCCCCCGGGGGACGGTGGCGAGGACGGTGCCCTGGGGCGCGGCACGAAAGTTCTCCTGATCCACCGACACGACAGCGGTTTGCGCCACCGCGATCGACGGCCAGGCCAGGAAAGCGGCGAGACAGAGGGAACGGAGCATGGACCCGGAGCGTAAACTAGACGGTCGGAAAGGCGAAAACGCCGTACGACCGAAGGTTACCCGTCGCGTAAAGGCGTGTCAACCGCGGGGATTGCTTGCGTGCCCCCCGGAGCTCGTCTACCTTGCCTCGCACTCTGATCGGAGCCTTTCCCCGCAGGTGGAACAGGGCCGTGATTCCGAACCCGGCACGATGGTGATATGCGAAATCAGTGGCGTCTTCTCCTCCCAATGCTGACCGGGCTCCTCGTGAGCGCGGGCACGGCAACGGCGCAGACGATAACCTCTCCGTACCGTTACGTGGATGAGCGGCAGTCGGTGAGTGTGTACGGCGGTTATCTCATCACCGACCAAGGCGATCTCGAGTTGGGCCCCGAGTCCGGGCCCGTCGGGGGCGCGCGCTACTCGATCCGACTCGGTGGCCCCTTCCACGCCGAGGCCCGTGCGATGTACTTCCCCACCACGCGCCTGGTCCGGGACACGTCCGCTGTCGAGGGGGAGCTCCTCACCATCGGGGAGGCCGACATCTCGCTCCTCACGCTCGAGGCATCGCTGCGCTTCAACCTCACCGGTCCGCGGACCTACTACAACCTCATGCCCTACTTCCTCGTTGGCGGTGGTGCGGCGCTGGCCGTCTCCAACGACCGGTCCGTCGAGGACGCCGCGGAGATCGGCGCCGAGGCCCGTTTCGACTTCGGCACGAGATTCGCCGGACATGTGGGCGCAGGCATCGAGTGGTTCGTGACACGGCGAGTGGCGATCCGAGGCGAAGCGCGGGATATCTTCTGGAAGCTGCCGACGCCGGATGGGCTTCGGGGATTTCTGCAGCCTCTGGACGTTCCGGAGAGCGAATGGGTGCAGAACTTCGAGTTCTCACTCGGCGCGGCCTTCCACTTCTGACCCAGGGCCGCGCGCATCCCGCGGCCCGGCGCCCAGCCGGTTCCGGAGCCCGGGCCGTTTCGCGGACTCGCTCGATCAATTCGGCGAGACCACGGAGGAATTCATGCCGGGCGATTTCGAAGACCTTTACGACCTCGAGAACATGGACGATGAGGAGATCGAAGCCCTCATCCTCGAGGAACTGGGCGAGTATCCCGATATCGACCCCGACGACATCTCGGTCGATGTAGAGGACGGCTTCGTCACCCTCACGGGCCGGATCGGAACCGAGCAGGAGCTTCAGGAGATCGAATTCATCCTCTCCGACGTCATCGGCATCGCGAACTACTCCAACGAGATCGTCATCGATGAGCTGGTTCGCGCCGAGTACAGCGCCGGCGCGGACGATGCCGTGGTCGAAGACGAGGAAGTCGAGTCGCAGTACGGCGAGGAGCCCGGGCGAACGGATCCTCAGGCGCAGCACCTGTTGGAGGATGTGAGGGGCGACGCCTACAGCACGCACGACATGCAGCAGGCGATCGAACGCGGCCAGGCATACGAGCCGCCGGACCGGCCGATCCAGGAAGGTAGCTGGTCGGAGGAGAACCATTGACGCGACAGTCGTTCGCAGCCGTCGGCGACGAGCACACGGTGGGTGCGGAAGGGCAGTCGCACCCCCGCTACAAGCCGATCTCCGACTATGCCATCATCGGGGACATGCGCACCGCGGCCCTCGTCGGGCTCGATGGTGCGATCGACTGGTGCTGTTTTCCTCGATTCGACTCCGCCAGCGTCTTCGCCGCGATCCTCGACCACGACATCGGCGGGAGGTTCCGCATTGTGCCGACCGCGTCGTACACGTCGACGCAGCGTTACCTGCCCGCCACCAACGTGCTCGTCACCTCCTTCCACACCGACCACGGCGGCGTGCTCGAGGTGACGGACTTCATGCCGACGCTGGAGCAGGACCGCGAGCTATCGCGGTACCATGAGATTCACCGCCGCATCGAGTGCACACGTGGCGACGTCGAACTCGAGATCCACTTCGAGCCGCGCTTCGGCTACGGCACCGCGCCCGTCTACCTGATCCCCCGGCGCAACGGCCTGCTCGCCACCGACCGCGAGCGCGAGGCGCTCGCGCTTTCCTCACCGGAGTCGATCTGGTGGGACGTGGACGAGGATCGGGCCCGCGCCCGGGCACAGCTTCGGCTCCAGGCCGGTGAGTCCGTCTGGATCGTCCTGCGCTACGACGACGACGAGGTCCATCCGGTCGCCGAGTACGAATCGGAGTCGTTGCTCGAGACGACGATCGCCTTCTGGGACCAGTGGGTCAGCCGTATCCGCTACCACGGCCCGTACCGGGCCCACGTCGAGCGCAGTGCACTCGCGCTCAAGCTGCTCTTCTACAACCCGACGGGCGCCGTCGTCGCGGCACCGACCACATCGCTTCCGGAAACGATCGGCGGAGTCCGCAACTGGGACTATCGCTTCACCTGGCTGCGCGACGCTTCCTTCACGCTGTACGCACTCCACGTCCTCGGCCAGTACGAGGAAGCGACGCGCTTCATGGACTACCTGAAGCGCGTGACCCGCAAGTCGGCCGACCACCTCCAGATCATGTACGGAATCGGTGGCGAGCGGATTCTGACCGAGCAGGAGCTGCCGCACCTGGAGGGGTACCGCGGCTCGCGGCCCGTGCGGATCGGCAACGGCGCCTACGACCAGCTCCAGCTCGACGTCTACGGCGAGATTCTCGAGACGGCCTATCTCTGGCACGAAAATCACCCGATGACCGAAGGGCTGTGGTCGCTCCTGGCGAGTCTCGTCGACTGGGTCGCGGAAAACTGGCGGCGCAAGGACTCGGGCATCTGGGAGGTCCGTGCCGGAATCCAGCACTACGTCTTCAGCAAGGTGATGTGCTGGGTCGCACTCGACCGCGCGATCAAGATGGCCGAGGAGCAGGATCTGCCCGCCAACGTCGAGCGCTGGAAGAAGGAGCGCGAGGCGATCCACGACGAGGTCATGCGCGAGGGCTGGAACGAGGAGAAGCAGGCCTTCACGCAGTATTACGGCACCTCCGCACTGGACGCCTCGAATCTCCAGATTGGGATCATGGGCTTCCTGCCCCACGACCACCCTCGCGTGAAGAGTACGATCGAGGCCACGTTGCGCGAACTGACGAGTGAGGACCAGGAACTCGTCTACCGTTACGTCAACCCGGACGGGCTCCCGGGCGAGGAGGGCGTCTTCTCGATCTGCACCTTCTGGCTGGCCGACGCCCTGATCCTCTCTGGCGACATCGAGCGCGGCGAGCGCATCTTCCAGCGCATGCTGCGCCACATGAACCACGTCGGTCTCTACAGCGAAGAGATCGACCCGTACACCGGCGAGTTCCTGGGCAACTTCCCCCAGGCGTTCACTCACATCGCGCTGATCAACACGGCGCACATCCTGGCCTGGGCGTACCAGCAGAAGTAGCATCCCCAATCGACCGCCCCTACGACCTCGAGGGTTCACATGCGCTCACCCGCCCAATCAATGATCGCGAGCGTGGTCCTGTGCCTGGCCGCATTCATGGCGGCGTGTGGCGCAGGTGCCGACGCTCCGCGCCGATTGATCATCGCCTCGACGACCTCCACCGAGGACTCGGGGCTCTTCGACGTACTGATCCCGGCATTCGAGGCCGCGCACCCCGGCGTGGACGCGGTGGTCGTCGCCGTGGGCACGGGCGAGGCATTGGAGCTCGGCCGGCGCGGCGACGCCGACGTCCTCCTCGTCCACGCGCCCGCGGCCGAGTCTGCCTTCGTGGCCGCGGGCCACGGCGTGGAGCGCCGCGAGGTTATGTTCAACGACTACGTCGTCGTGGGCCCGGCGGCGGATCCTGCGGGGCTGCGCGGCCTGGAGGATGCCGTCACGGCATTCACACGCATTGCGGAGGCGGGGGCATCGTTCGTTTCCCGTGGTGACGACAGCGGAACGCACACCCGTGAGCGAGAGTTGTGGCGCGCGGCCGGGATCGAGCCGGCGGGCGCATGGTACCGCGAGGCCGGTCAGGGGATGGGCGACGTGCTGCGCATCGCGTCCGAGCGGGGTGCATACGCACTCACCGACCGCGGAACCTATCTCTTCTTGAGAGATGGACTCGAACTCGATGTGCTCGTCGAATCCGACGTTCGCCTCCGCAACCTGTACTCCGTGATCCTGGTCGACGGCAGCCCGAACGCGCTGCCGGCCGCCGCGTTCCATGCATGGATCCGCGGACCCGACGCCCAGCGGAGGATCGCCGAGTACGGCGCCGACCGCTTCGGCCGGCCACTCTTTACGCCCTCCGCGATGCCGGTGGACACGCCGGTAGACATGCCGGTGGACGCACCCCGATGATCCAGGCGCAGCCTGTATCCTCCTGATGCAAGGGCGAAAAGCACGACGGCGGGACGCCGAATTGGTGTACGATCCATCCACCTGACCGACACCCGATGGACCTCTTCTTCGCGACCGCCCGCGAGGCGGCAGGACTGCTACTGGGCGGTGCGCCGCACGTGATCGAGATCGTGCTCCGCTCCCTGCGTGTATCGGGGAGTGCCGTCCTCCTCGGCGTCCTGATCGGGCTGCCGATCGGGGTAGGCGTCGGGCTCGGTCGCTTTCCCGGTCGGCGGATCGTCGTCACGGTGATCCACACCGGCTTCGCTCTTCCTCCCGTGGTGGTCGGGCTCTTCGTCTACATGATGGTCTCTCGCAGCGGACCACTCGGCACACTCGACCTCCTCTTCACCCCGTCCGCGATGATCGTCGCACAGGCGCTGCTCGCCGCGCCCTACGTGGCGGGGATCACCCTCGCGGCCGTGCAGGCGGTCCCATACGACGTGCGGCACCAGGCGCGTGCACTCGGCGCCTCTCCCACACGTGCCCTGTGGACCCACCTTCGCGAGGCCCGGCTCGGGCTCGGCGCGGCCGTGGTCGCGGGCTTCGGCGCTGTCATCTCCGAGGTCGGCGCCGTGATGCTGGTCGGCGGCAACATCATGGGGGAGACGCGCGTCATGACGACGGCGATCGTCCTCGAGACACGACGTGGCAATTTCGCGCTCGCCCTGGCCCTCGGCCTCGTGCTCCTGCTCATCGCGTTCGCCGTGAACCTGGCGCTTACTCGAATACAGCAGGGGCGCCCGGCGTGGGATCGCGGCCCGTGGGCGCGCACAGCGTCGGATCGTGGGCACGTGGGCCTCTCGGCTCGTTCGCCCGAGGGCGCCGCGGCAGGGCATGAGCCGTTGTGAGGCCGACGTGAGCCTGCTTCGAGCGGATGGACTGCGGCGCGTCTACGGCGGTAGGGTCGTACTCGATGTCGATTCCCTGGGCGTCGACTCCGGTGAGGTGCTCGCCGTCCTGGGACCGAACGGAGCTGGCAAGTCCACGCTGTTCCGTCTCCTGCTCGCCGTCGAGGCGCCCGACGCGGGACGGGTGCTTCTCGATGGCCGCGCCATCGCTCCCGGCGACCGCGAGGCACGACGACGCGTCGCCGGCGTATTCCAGCGGCCGTACCTCTTCACGGGAACGGTCCAGGCCAACGTCGCCTTCGGGCTCAAGGCGCGTGGCGTGGCGCGCGCCGAGCGCGAGCGCCGTGTCGCGGAGATCCTCGAACTCCTCGACCTCATGCCCCTGGCCCGCGAATCGGTGCACGCCCTCTCGGGCGGAGAGGCGCAACGGGTGGCGCTGGCCCGCGCATTGGCACCGCGCCCGGAGGTCCTGCTCCTCGACGAGCCGACTGCGAACCTGGACGTTACCGTGCGTCGCCGTTTCAGAGAAGACCTGGAGCGACTGATCCGTGCACACGCCGGCGCCGTCGTCCTGATCACTCATGATCCCGCGGACGCGTTCGCGCTGGCCGATCGCATCGCGGTGCTGGAAAGGGGGCGCGTCGTGCAGACGGGTGAGCCGGACGGGATCGTGCTCGAGCCGGCCACACCATTCGTCGCCACCTTCACCGGTGCGGAGCTCCTTCTGGGCGGGACGGTGGCCGGGCGGGAGGACGGGCTGCTGGTCGTCACACTGCGTGGCGATGGATCCGCGCGCATCTTCGCGGCCGCGGACGATAATCTCCCTTGCGGAGCCTCGGTGAACGTGGCCTACCGGCCCGAGGATGTGATCCTCTCGTGCCTCGACGCACGTGCCGAGACGAGTGCCCAGAACCGGCTGCGGGTGCGCGTGGCGTCGCTGAGTCCGAGTGGCGGGCTGGTCCGCGTGCGCCTGGAAGGCGACGTCGCCCTGACCGCCCTCGTCACACGCCGCGCCGCCGCGGCACTCGAGCTCGCGTCCGGATCCGAGCTCGTGGCGCAGCTCAAGGCCACGGCGGTGCGGGTGTACGGAGCGGGTTAGCCGGGTAAGGCCCTGGGCGAGCCGCGCGCTCCTACCGGGATTTTCGGGCGCCGGCCGTCTGCGGCAGCTCCATCTCCTCCTGCGGTCGATCGGTGCGGACCGTCAGATTGTTGATCACGCCACGGACGCCCGCACTCTCCCAGGCATCGTCCCAGGCGTAGCGTGCCTCCATGAAATCGCGCACATCGCCCGTCAGGGTGACGACGCCCTGATTCACTTCCACATCGATGTTCTCAGGATCGACCCACGTGTCCTGGAATAGGTTCTCCAGGACCGTCTCGCGGATCTCGTCGTCACTCATGCGGCGCTCACGCGACGGCCGCATGTCCGTATCGTGGCCTATGTCCGGCCACCGGTCCGGCGGCGTGTGGCCGGAGAGCATGCCCGCACGGCTGGTCAGCTCGATATCGTAGTCCGCCGCACCCATCCCGGCCCTGCGCTCGTAGCCGCGCTCGATCATGCGTCCGCCGTAGGGGCGCCCGGCAAACTCGCCCTCGTACCCGAGATCCGCGGGCATCGTCCGGCCCCGGAACATTCGGCCCTGTCGCTCCATGCCGCGCCCGCGCATGCCCATGCCTCCTCGCCGGTACCCGGGCGCGCCGGCTCGGCCGTACTCGTATTCGTAGCCGTAGTCTGCGCCGTACGCCTCGGGACGCCTCATCTCCTGCTCGTATCTTCCGCCGAAGATGCGGCCGCGACGCCCGGCCCGATAGCGGCGCCGGCTGTACGACTCCTGGTACGGCCAGCCGCGGCCGCCGAACTCGTAATCGTACGGCTCCGCGCCGTAGCCATACACGCGCCCGTACTCCTCGCCGTACGCCGGCTGATGCATCCTCCGCCGTCCACCGCGGCGTAGGCCACCCATGTACTCTCTTCCGTACCGCGCCATAGCGACTCCTCCTGGCTGAATCTGGACAGGGAACACCGGGCGGAGGCGGCCGCAACATCAATGCCGGGCATTCCCTTTCAGGCGCCGCCGCGATCGCCTATCTTCGAGGTCGATCTGCCCACCCGTTCGGAGGTCTGTCCATGGAGCAAGCCAGGCGCAGCACCCTGACGGATCGCATGATCGGTGCGGCCATGCTGCGAAGCAACGTTTACGACGAGGTCGAGGCCGACACCGACGCCACGGGCCAGGCCGCACTCGTCGTCGGCCTGGTCGCCGTGGCTGGCGCGATCGGCGGTGCCGGTGCAGGGATGGGCGGCATCATCACCGGTATTCTCTCTGCCTACATCGGCTGGCTGCTCTGGTCCGGAGTGGCCTACCTGGTCGGCGACAAGCTCTTCGGCGGGACGGCCACCTGGGGCGAGCTGCTCCGCACGATCGGCTTCGCACAGGCGCCCGGCATCCTCTACCTGATCGGGGTCATCCCGCTCCTCGGCTGGCTCGTCAACCTCCTCGTGGCGTTCTGGATCCTGATCGCCGTGATCGTCGCGATCCGGCAGGCGCTCGACTTCGGCACCGGCCGCGCGCTGCTCACGGCGATCGTCGGCTTCATCCCGTACCTGATCCTGAGGGGATTCGTCCACATGCTCATCCGGCTTTGACGAGAGGGGACGAGCGATGACGACCACGCTCCGCACGGGCGCGGTGCCCGAGGCGCCGTTCCGCCTGGAGATCGAAGGTCGCCACGAAACACCGTGGTCCTGCACGCCCGAGCACCTGGAGGCGCTCGTCATGGGTTGGCTCCTTGCCGAAGGGTACCTCGAGGCCGGGGATTCGCCGCCCGTAGTGCAGGCGTTCGAGGACGACGGCCTCTTCGGCGCCCGTGTCAGCTTGCCACCGGAGCGACTCGCCCGCGTCGACGTCGAGAGGGAGCACCGCCGCGTACACGGCTGCGGCCTGCTCCACTTCGTCCGGTGCGACCCGTCACGGATCCAGACCCGCGACGCAGCAGGCCAGGTCCCGTCCGGCGCCGACTTTTCCGACCTCTTCCGAGAAATCTACGCCGCGGCGGAACAGTATCGTGACACCGGTGGCATGCACTCCGCCGCACTGAGCGACGGGACGCGCCTCTACGGACGTGTCGAGGAGGTCGGCCGGCACAACGCCGTCGACAAGGTGATCGGCCGCGCACTCCTGGACGGGCGGCGGCTCGCGGAGCTCGGACTCGTCGTCACCTCACGTGTCAGCGGAGAGATCGCGTACAAGGCGGCACGTGCGGGGCTCGGCTGGATCGCCACCCGCTCGGTCCCCACCACACTGGCCTTGGCCATAGCGGGGACGGCGGGGATCCCGATTGTGGTCCGAGCCGCAGGCAAGGGCGCCGCGATTTACGCCCCGGGGGCTGCGGTGCCCACACCGTTGTTGGGGCAGGAGGCGCGGCCATGAGTGGTCGTCGCCCGTTCGGTGCGATCCTGGCCGGCGGCGCGAGCCGCCGCTACGGCTCGCCTAAGGCACTCGCCACCGTAGGCGGCCGCCGGATCATCGACCGGGTCCACGGCGCGCTCCTGGACGTGGCCGTCGATCCCGTCCTCGTCGCGAACGACGAGACGCTCTTCGCGGATCTCGGGTTGCAGACGCGGCCGGACGCGAGGCCAGGGCTCGGCGTGCTCGGCGGGATCCTGACCGCGCTGCTGTGGGCGCGGGAAGAGGGGCGGGCGGGCACGCTCGCCGTCGCCTGCGACATGCCGTTCCTCTCCCCCGCCCTGCTGCGCCGGCTCCTCTCCGAGGCCGATGGCGCGGACATCGTAGCGCCCGAGAGCGGCGGCCGCCGCGGCGTCGAGCCGCTTTGTGCCTACTACGGTGTCGGCTGCATCCCGGCGATCGAGGCGGAGCTCGCCCGAGGCGAGCGCCACATCGTCGGCTTCTTCGACGATGTGGTCGTTCGCCGCGTCCCACGGGCCGAGGTGCTCGGCTACGGAGACCCCGACGTCCTCTTCCTGAACGTGAACACCCGGGAGGAGCGTGAGCACGCCGAACGGCTCGCGGCACGGCGTGTAGAGGCAGAGCCTGGCTACTAGACCGACGCCTGCGGATGGCGCCGACCGGGCGTTCGGGTGCCTGCGACCAGGCACTCAAAACCTGAGGTCTCGGACTCGACTACCGTCGCTCCAATGTCGAAGGAAGGGCAGCGGAGCCGTCCCGAGGTCATAGCCGACGAGGAGGTGTGGGTGAGTGAGAGCGGACACGCCACACGAAGGCCGGAGTCCGTGGGCGGCTGGCACGCCGCACGCGCCGACTGGCTTGACATCCCCGAGGCGCTCGAGCGGATCCTGGCCGTGGTGCGCCCTCTCGAGGTCGAGTCCGTTCCGCTCCTCGAGGCGGCCGGACGCGTCCTGTACGAGGCCGTAACCTCGCCCATTGACCAGCCGCCGTGGGACAACAGTGCGATGGACGGCTTCGCCGTGCGCGCGGCAGACGTGCGCGGCGCGACGAGCGAGGCGCCCGTCGAACTGACCGTAGTCGACGACGTCCCTGCTGGCGAGTTCCCCTCCCGCCCGCTCGGACCGGGCGAGGCGGTGAAGATCATGACCGGCGCGCCGGTGCCGGAGGGTGCGGACTCGGTGGTGCGCGTCGAGCACACCAACGCATGGACGGGGACGGGGCGCGGGACCGTGCGGCCGGGCGCGGGCAGAGGCGAACGCGAAGGTGGCGCAGACACGGGTGGAAGAACGGGAGACCCCGATGCCGGTGACGATCGAGTAGCCGCGTCCGCTCCCGGGATCGGCGCGACCACCGGCCGCGACGCAACGCAGCACTCACCCGGCGCACCCGGCACGCTCATCCGTATCTTCAGCGATGGCGATGCAGGCCGAAACATCCGCCGGCGCGGCGAGGACCTGCGCCTGGGCGAGACGGTTCTCGAGGCCGGCCAAGTGCTGCGTCCCGCCGAGATCGGCATCCTCGCGGCGACTGGCCATGCCGTGGTCCGCGTACATCGCAGGCCGCGCGTCGCGATCCTGGCCAACGGTGACGAATTGGTCGACCTCGACCGTTTCGACGAGGTGGTCGCGGGTCGACGGATCGTCAATTCGAACAGCTACGCCCTGGCCGCCGCCGTCGCCGCGACCGGCTGCGAACCGGTCCCGCTCGGGATCGCCGCCGATGACGCCCGCAGCCTGCGCGAACACCTGCGGGCGGCCCTCGGTGCCGATGCGCTCATCACTACGGCGGGCGCGAGCGTGGGCGAGCACGACCTGATCAAGGACGCCCTCGACGAACTCGGCTTCGAGCTCGACTTCTGGCGCGTGCGCATGCGCCCGGGCAGCCCGTTCTCCTTCGGCCGCCTCGAGGGGGTACCGGTCTTCGGCCTCGCCGGCAACCCGGTCTCGGCGCTGGTGACCTTCGAGGTCATGGTGCGGCCGGCACTGCGCCGCATGCTCGGCCGGCGCGTGCTTCACACGCCCACGCTGCGCGCACGCGCGGGCGAGCGCATCCCCGGGGCAAGGGGCCTCACGCACTTCCCCAGAGCTCGCCTCGAGGTGGACGGCGACGGCCCGCCGCGCGCGTGGTTGACCGGGGCCCAGGGATCGGGCATTCTGTCCTCCGTCGCTTCCGCGGATGCACTCCTCGTCGTCCCGGAAGGTGTCGAGGCCATCGAGCCGGGTCAGGACATCGTCGCCATCCCGATCCCGCCCGGTGATCCTGCTTCATCCGATTTGGGGTTTTCCGTCACGGCGACGTAATTTGTCGCGTTCTCGCGGTTCAATGTGGAAGAGGGGACGGTGGAGTCAATGAACGGCAACGGTGCGCAGAACGTCAACGCCAAGATCACCGGCGCGGCCGGCCGGCCCGTCGTGCCGGCGAACTATCAGCCGGAGCTGCCGGTCGACCGGCTGATCCTGAACGAAGCACCCGAGGAAGAGCACGTTCCGATGGATGTGGTCTTCGTCGGCGGCGGCCCTGCCGGGCTCGCCGGCGCGATCGAGCTCGCGCGACTGGTACGCGAGGATAACGAGAACGGTGGCGGCATCGGCGAGATCGAGATCGCCGTGCTCGAGAAGGCAGAAGGCCTCGGCGAGCATTGCCTCTCGGGCGCCGTCGTCAACCCTGTCGCGTTCCGCGAACTCTTTCCCGACCTCAAGGACGAGGACTTCCCCTTCCGTGCGCCGGTCGAGAACGAGCGCGTCTACCTGCTGACCGAGGGTGGCTCGATCCGGATGCCCGCGCCGCCCACGATGCGCAACCACGGCAACTACATCGCCTCCATCTCCGAGATGGTGCGTTGGCTCGGCGAGAGGGCCGAGGAGGCGGGGGTCAACATCTTCACCGGCTTCCCCGCCGGCTCTCTCCTCGTCGACGGCGACCGCGTGGTCGGCGTCCGCACCACGCCCTCGGGGCTGGACCGCAGTGGCGAGCCGACCGGCGGCTACATGCCGCCGACCGACATCGTCGCCCGCGTCACGGCACTCTCCGAGGGCACCCGTGGGCTCCTCAGCCAGGCGTACCTGCAGTGGCAGAAGGTCACGCACGAGAACCCGCAGATCTACGCCCTGGGTGTCAAGGAGATCTGGGAGACGAAGCAGCCGCTGGACGCCATTATCCACACCCTCGGCTGGCCGCTCCCCCGCGACACGTTCGGCGGCAGCTTCATGTACCCGCTCGAGCCGAACCTCGTCGCCATCGGCCTCGTGGCCGGACTCGACTACCACAACGCCGCACTCGACGTCCACGCGCTGCTGCAGAAAATGAAGCAGCACACCCTCTTCCGCCGCTATCTCGAGGGCGGCGAGATGGTCGAGTGGGGCGCGAAGACGATCCCCGAGGGCGGCTACTTCGCACTCCCCGAGCGCCGCTCCGGCGATGGCCTCGTGATATTGGGCGATGCGGCCGGATTCGTCGAGGTCGCCTCGCTCAAGGGGATCCATTACGCGATGCTGTCCGGCATCTACGCCGCGCGCGCGATCTTCGCCGCACTCAAGGCGGACGACACTTCGGCAGCAAAACTCGCCGAGTACGATCGCCTCGTGAACGACAGCATCATCGTCAGCGACCTCAAGGAGCGCCGCAACATGCGGCTCGCCTTCAAGGATGGCTTCTACGTCGGCGGCCTCAAGGCCGGGCTCATGACGCTGACGAAGGGCGCTTTCCCGGGCGGGAAGATCGACATGCACGCGGACAGCGAGGTGCCGCGCACGACCGGGCCGGAATCCACCTTCGTCGCCGATGGCAAGCTCACCTTCCAGAAGGTGGATGCGGTCTTCAAGTCGGGGAACAAGACGCGCGACGACATCCCCTCGCACCTGATCATCGGCAAGGACATCCCCGAGGAAATCGCCGAGCTGTACGTGCACCTCTGCCCGGCCGGCGTCTACGAGCGCGACGGCGACACCCTCGTCGTAAACGCGCCGAACTGCATCGACTGCAAGGCGACGGACATCCTCGGACCTCGCTCGGTAATACTTTTAGATCCACCTGGTTCAACTGTCACTCATGTAACATTGTCCCCACCAGATTGGAACTCAACTCTCCATCCATT
>CALKIP010000133.1 GCA_937995995.1 uncultured bacterium | reverse complement strand
CGGGATCACGCGTCGCACGGACGAGATCGACGATATAGTCGCCGATCTTCTCGTCCATGTACAGCTCCGCGATCTCGCGCCGCGCCGCGAGGAGGTCGGCCGGCGTGGCCACGACGGAGAGGGGCGACGGGTCGGCCGTCGAGACCCGGCGCATGATCTCCTTCTCCATCTCCCGGTCCGGATAGCTGACGGTCAGCTTCAACATGAAGCGGTCGACCTGCGCCTCCGGGAGCGGGTAGGTGCCCTCCTGCTCGATCGGGTTCTGCGTGGCGAGGACCAGGAACGGCGAGGGCAGCGCGAACGTCTCGCCGCCGATCGTGACCTGCTTTTCCTGCATCGCCTCGAGCAGCGCCGACTGGACCTTCGGCGGTGCGCGGTTGATCTCGTCGGCCAGGACCAGGTTCGCGAAGACCGGCCCCTTCTTGGCCGTGAACTCGCCGGAACGCTGGTTGTAGATCATCGTCCCGACAATGTCGGCCGGGAGCAGGTCGGGCGTGAACTGGATTCGCTGGAACGAGGCGTCGATCGCCTCGGCCAGGGAGCGGACGGTGAGCGTCTTGGCGAGCCCGGGCACGCCCTCGAGCAGCACGTGGCCGCCCGTGAGCAGTCCGATCAGCAGCCGCTCGATCATCGCGTCCTGCCCGACGACGCGCTTGTGAAGCTCCTCCGTCAGCCGCCGAGCCAGCTCACGACCCGTCGATGCCCCCGTCCTGGTTACCGTCTGTTCCACACCTCACTCCTCGTTCGCTTCATGGGTCGGCCCGGCGTTGTCGTACCACGCCAGGCCGCCCGAGGATCCCCTTGCGCCGCCCAGAGTCAACGCTTGATCCGCTCGCCTTCGTCCTCGTAGCGGAATACCCACGCGGCGAGTCGGCCAGGCCGAATCTGGCTGCGCCGTGTGTCCGGCTCGATGTCCATGCGCGAGCCCAGCTCGGCCGTCGGCCCCGAGTCCACCTCGGCCGCCATCGCCGACAGGCGCTCGCGCCACCGGCTCCAGTTGGTCGGGCGCAGGTCGACCCAGCCGTTCTCCGCCAGGCGCGGATCGTCGGGTCGCTGATCCTTCTCCGGAGCGACCCGCAGCACGGGACCGCGCAGCATGTGCTCGCCGTCCGGGAGCAGGATCGGAAGGCCGGCCGAAAGGATCCGGACGCGAAGCTCGTGGTCGCCCAGGATCAACTTCTCGGCCGCGCCCGCCGCCTCCGCCGGATCGAGGCGCGCTGCCCGTGCCAGGTCGGGGTAGAGCCGGGCAAGGATCGCGCCTTCGAAAAGCAGCTTCGTGAGCCGCGGCGGCCCCAGCATCTCGTAGGCGACGGCGTAGATCCCACGCTCCCGCTCCAGCGTCTCCATCCGCTCGAGCGCGGCCTCCCGAAGGATGCCCGCTCGGTAGGTCGGCCCCGATGTGGCCGCATCGAGCGCCGCGACCACGTCGCGCCCCGTCGGGTGGCCGCGAATCTCGCGCTCCACGTTCGCGGCGATCTCCTCGGGCGTGATGAACTCCATCAGGCCGAGCGAGGTCAACGCCTCGAACTCGCCCAGGCTGAACATGCCGTTTTCGCCAGCGTCCAGATAGACGCCCTCGAGGGCGCCACCCGCCGACTGGTAGACGCCTTTGAGGTCCTCGCCGAACGCCTCGCCGAGGGAGACGGCGCGTACGGCATCGAAGCGCTCGATCGGGCGCCCCCGCTTCCGGACCTCGCCGAAGCCGATCCGCTTCCAGCTGATCGCCGCCGTCGGCTTGATCTCCTTGACCGCCGGCCCACCCGGGGTGCGCGCCATGAGGAAGAGGAAGAGCGTGTGCGCACCGGCGAGCCCCGATTTGGCTAGAAGCGTCCGGCTCGGCCGCTCCTCCGAGTGCGTGAACGGGATGTTCAGCCCCATCCCGCCGCTCCCCGCCGTCCCGATCTTGAGGTAGATCCCCGTTTCCGCCCGCCGCATCGCCTCGAGCGCAATTTGGACGTGCCGGATCAACTGGGGAAGATAGAGCATCGCCAGGTGGCGCTCCACCGCCTCCGCGCTGACGCCGTCGCCGTGCGCCTCGCGCCGCAGCGCCATCGCACTCTCGAAGAGGTTCTGATAGGCGAGGACCGTGGCCGTGTTGACGCAGTCGACGACGATGTCCGGGCGGTGCCGCAGCACCAGGGCGCCCAGCGCCGAGCGCTCCACCGTCTCTGCCGTGAGTTGGCCGTACAGGTCGTCCAGCAGGTGGCCCCGGACCTCGGCATCGGCGAGCACGCTCGCACGCGATCGATCCTTCACCGCCTCGGGGAGGAAGAGGTCGCCCCACTCGGCCACCAGATCGGTGCCCGCCGGCACCTCGCCCTCCTCGCGAAGCTCGCGCACCGCATCTTCGGCCTCGTCCCGCGTCAGCGCCGTGAGTACCAGAGATCGTGGCTCGTGCCGTAGAAGGCGCCGTGCAACCGCGAGCCCGACCAGACCCGATCCACCGAGAATCAGCACCGTCCGACCGTGGATGTCCATGCCACTCCCCTGCTCCGGTTCACGCGTTTCCGCCCCGCAGAGCTACGGGACGGGCTGCAGAAACAAACGTCCGTTCGAAACAGCGGTCGCGGGACTTCGATCGAGGGGCGTACCCCTGGCACCCCGCGTGTGCCCAGATTGGTTCGTGGATCCAGCCGAAGTTCGTGAGCCCGATTCGGGCTCCGTGGCCGACTCCGGTCTTTCGGGCCCGGAATCGGGACCGGTGCCGGAGTTCGGGCCGAACAGGTGTGAGAGTCGTTCTAGCGCCGGCGGCGCCCCGGCGTCTTCAGCGACACCAGCTCGTCGGCAGAAAGTCGTCGCCAGGTCCCGGGCTTGAGCCCACTGAGGCGGATGGGACCGTACTGGATTCGTTTGAGGCGCTGCACAGGGTGTCCGATCGCGCGGAACATGCGTCGAACCTCGCGCTTGCGGCCCTCGCGAAGGGTGATGCGGAGCCTGTCGAACCCCTGCTTGGGCGGCTTGCGGCGCTGGACGGCGACGGCCTTGGCCAGACCGTCCTCCAGCTCGACGCCGTCGAGGAGGCGGCGGACTTCTTCGTCGGCCACCTCGCCGCGTACGATGACCTCGTAGACCCGGTCAATGCCGTGCCGCGGGTGAAGCAGCTCGTTGGCCACGTCCCCCTGATTGGTCAGGAGGAGGAGACCCTCGCTGTTCACGTCGAGTCGGCCCACATGGAAGAGTCCCGCGAAGCGCTCGGGCACGAGGTCGTAGATGGTGGGCCGTCCCTGGGGGTCCGATCGGGTCGAAACATAACCCGGCGGCTTGTTCAGCGCGATCCAGACGGGTGCCGAGAGGCGGACCGGCTTGCCGTCGGCTTCGACGCGGTCTCTCTTCGGGTCCACCTTGGTGCCGAGTTCGGTGACCACCTCGCCGTTGACCCGTATCCGCCCCTCGCGGATCAGCTCTTCCGATGCCCGGCGAGAGGCGACGCCGGCACGGGAAAGGAATTTCTGAAGTCGCATCTCACCGGCCATGGCCGCCTCACGCGGTGTCAGTCGTCCTCGTGTGCCGGCGGCGATGCATGCCCCGGTCCGGAACCGTTGGAGCCGGGGCCATCGGGCTGACCGGGGGCGAGGCCATCGGCGTCGGCATTGTACTCGGTACCGACATCACCATTGGCCAGGCCCCCGGCATCGGCATCGGCGCTCGCATCGACGACGGCAGCGTGCCTTTCCACGGGCTCATCATTCGGTGAGTCGGCATCGCCAGCATCGCCAGCATCCTGCGCATCGTCAGCGGCCGCCGCGCTGCCCGACGTCGCCGACGTGCCGTTCGCATGCCCCGGTGCCGCTCCGTTCTCATCGCCCTTCTCTTCGACCTCGCCCGCATGCCGCTCACGCAGCACGACCGGCAGCTCCTCGGGACGCGGCAGGTCCTCGAGTCCACGGAAGCCGAAGTGCTCCAGAAAGCGCGAGGTCGTCCCGTAGAGGAGCGGTCGACCGAGCCCCTCACCACGCCCGACGGGCGTGATCAGCTCCCGCTCCTGGAGCGTGCGAAGGACGCCGGACGAGCCGACACCGCGGATCTCCTCGATCTCCGCCCGTCCGATCGGCTGCCGGTAGGCGATGATCGCCAGGACCTCGAGTGCGGCGGTCGAGAGCCGGGCCGTGTGGACGACGGTGTCGAAGCGCTCCAGGTACGGGGCGAAGTCCGGGCGCGTCAGGACCTGGAAGCCGCCGGCCATCTCGTAGATCTGGAAGGCGCGGCCGCTCTCCTCGTACTCGCGCTTGAGCTCGTGGATCGCCGCCTCGACCGTGGCCTCGTCGAGTGTCTCATCGGCGCAGGCCATGTCGGCGGTCGTCAGTGGGGCCTCACTCGCGAAGAGCAGGGCCTCGATGATCTGCGTCGGTTTCATGCGGCGTTGTTGCGTTCCTGCGATAGAGCCAGAGCGCGGCGAACGGCTCGCTCTGGCGTATGGCCAGGGCGCGTCGTTTGGCGAGCTCCAGGCTGGCCATGAACGTGACCACGGCGTGCATGCGATCGGCGTACGGAGCCACGAGTCGCTGGAACTCGATGCGGGCAAGGCGGCCGAGCGTGGTCACGATGAGGTCGATCTTCTCCTCGATCGGGACCAGGCGCGGCCGGATCCGGTGCTCCTGTGGCGGGCGCCGGCGATCCTCCATCGCGATCGCAGCCGCCAGGAGTTCCTCCCAATCCAGTACGAGCTCGATGTCCGGGTCCGGCTCGGTTCGCGGAGGCACGTACCCGCGCGCGTAATGGCGGAGCCGCTCGACCTCCGCCGCTTCCAGGCGTTGCGCAGCCTCGCGAAAATGTTCGTACTCGAGGAGTCGACGAACGAGTTCCGCGCGAGGATCTTCGAGTTCCTCGTCGCCTTCGGTTCGGCGCGGCATCAGCATCTGCGCCTTGATGCGGACGAGCAGCGCGGCCATCTCCAGGAACTCGCCGGCACGGTCCAGGCCGAGGGATTCCACGCCCTCGATCGCTCGCAGGAATTGCTCCGTGATCCGAGCGATCGGGATATCGAAGATATCGATGTCCTGCTCGCGGATCAGGTGCAGGAGCAGGTCCAGAGGGCCCTGGAACCGGTCCAGCTCCACGATGAATGCGGCTTCACCCGCGTCCGGCGTCGGTTGCATTCAGATCAACAGGCGGATGAGGGCGTCGGACGCTTCCTGCAGCATCGTCACGGGCCACGCCACCACCACGAGCAGCGGCTGCGCGAAGAGCAGGATCGCGAGAAGAATGAGGATCCCGTACCGGCTCAACTCCCGGTAGCGCACGGCAAGACGCGGCGGCAGCAGATGGTACACCACGTGCGAGCCATCCAGTGGAGGTACCGGGATCAGGTTGAAGAACGCCAGAACCAGATTGATCAACACCCCATAGCGCGCCATCTGGACAAGCACATCCGCACTCGGCGCGAGTGCCGGCACCGCCCGGCCCAGGTGGATCAGCGCGGCGACGGCGAGCGTGAAGGCGATCGCGAGAAGAAAGTTCGACGCCACGCCCGCCAGTGACACCAGGATGTCGCCCCGGCGATACTCCCGGAAGTTGAGCGGATCGACCGGTACGGGCCGCGCCCAACCGAAGACCACGCCTGCCTGTGACAGCGCCAGGACCAGCGGAAACACGATGCTGCCGATCGGATCGATGTGCGGGATCGGATTCAACGTCAACCGACCCAGCTTCGCCGCCGTCGGATCGCCCTGCTTATAGGCCACCCACCCGTGCGCGTATTCGTGGACGACCACGGAGAAGAGCAGCACCGGCAGGGCCATGAGAAAGACTTCCATGGCGGGACAAGCTAACGCGAAAGGTACGAACCTCGCCACCCCCGACGCATGGAATGCGATTCCGCTCGCCCCGCGAGGTTGACACCCGCCGCCGTTGCCCTTAGCTTACGAGGCTATGTATCCACGGACACAAACCCCGTGAGTCACCTGGGGAGGATCGGTTGGCCAACTCGAGGAGTGCTGAAAAGCGGATCCGTCAGGCTGAGAAGCGTCGGATTCAAAACCGCGTGCAGCGTTCACGGCTGAAGACCGCGATCAAGAAGGTCAATACCGCGTCGGATGCGGAGACCGCCCTCGCGGCGTACCGTGAGACTGCCGCCTTGCTGGATCGCTACGCGACGCGTCGGCTCATTCACCCGAACAAGGCCGCGCGCAAGAAGTCGCAGCTCGCCAAGAAGGTCCTGTCCCTGGGCGGTCAGCCGTAAGCGCTTCGTCTCCGGGACGACTTGGATCCGTGAGTCGAGAAAAGCCCGCCGAAAAGGCGGGCTTTTTCGTTTGCGCCGACTCGGGTTTCGCCCGGGATCAGTCCCCGAACAGATCCAGCGTTTCGTGATCGAACCGTATCGGGCGCATACCTCCGCCCGGGTTCGAGCCATGGTCGGAAGTCGCTCCCCCACTCGGGTCATGGGGCACGGCCTGGCGGTCCGGCTCCTCCGCAGTGGCGTTCTTCGCCTCCCCTCCCGGCACGGCGGGCTCCGCCTCGTCCTGCACACCGGCGTCCTCAAATTCGCGCCCTTCGGCCTCTCCCGCCTCGAACCACGGCAGGTCGTCGTTTCCGGAGTCGCCCTCTTCGGCGGCCCCGGCCGACTCCGCCGCTGCCCGCGTCCCCGCTTCCGTCCCCGCTTCCGTCCCCGCTTCCGTCCCCGCTTCCGTCCCCTCTTCCGTCCCCTCTTCCGTTCCCATCGGCTCGCGTTCCGCCGATGCTGCTTCCGTCACCTCGTGGACAGGTCCCGCCACATCGGTGGGCGCCACTGCCTCTGCGTTGGCACTCGCGTCCGGCCGTGAGTCCGCCGCACGCTCAGCCTCCGACCCATCCAGGTGCTGTAGAAACGCGCGGCCAAAGGCCGGGTCATAGCCGGTCCAGCCCTTCTCGGCGGAGGCGACGAGGGCGAGGGCCTGGTTCATCTTGGCGTCGAGATCGTCGACGTAGTGGAGGAGGAGCGCCTCGAGCGTCATCGGGATCTTGGGGCTCTGCCACTCGTACTTGCCCTGGTGGCTCGCGACGAGGTGCTGGACGAGGAGCGCCCGCTCCTCGGAGAGCTCCGGGATCTCCCTCGCGGCGTCCCTGACGATCTGGATCCCGATGACGATGTGCCCGAGCAGCTTGCCCTCGTCGGTGTAGGGGAAGCCGCCGGAGACGCCGATCTCGCGGATCTTGCCGATGTCGTGGAGGAGCGCACCGGTCAGGAGCAGATCCCGATCGAGTGCGGCGCCGTAGTGCCCGGCGAGTGCGCTACACACCCACCCGATCGAGACGGTGTGCTCGAGCAGTCCGCCGACGTAGGCGTGGTGGTTGCGCTTGGCGGCAGGCGCACGCCGGAACGCACGGCCGGTCTCGGACTCGCTGCCGAGGAGATGAACGAGGAGTGCGTTCAGCCCAGGATCCTCGACGCTCTCGATCAGAGCGTCGAGTTCGGCCTCGAGCTCGGCCAGGTCGTGGCTCGTGCGCGGGAGGAACAGTTCGAGCTCCTCCGGCGCGACGGTGATCGGCGCGATCTCCTCGATCTTGAGCTGCCGCTGCCCGCGAAAGCTCTCCACCCTCCCCCGCACGCCGACGAAGTCGCCTTCGGCCACCTGCTCGTGGATCCGTTCGGCATGATCCCATACCCGGCCTTCGATCTCGCCGCTGCGGTCGCAGAGTTGCAGCCGCAGGTAGGGTTTGTCGTTCTTCGTCACCCCGATCTGCTTGCTCGCCACGCAGTAGCACCCCGCCAGCCGTGCGCCCTCGGCGACCTCGTCGAGGGCGGGCCACGGATAGGCCTCCCCGTCGAGCCAGGCGCGTGACGTCAGGGTCGGTCCCGAAGCTCGCGACACCGGCTAATCCCTTCCCTTCCAGACGATGCGACCGCCCACGATCGTGTAGACGGCGCGACCCCGGAGCGTCCACCCCGTGAACGGAGTATTCCGGCTCTTCGACAGGAACCGGCTCGGGTCCACGGTCCACTCCTCACTCGGATCGAAGACGGTCACGTCAGCGGGCGTGCCGGGTCGGAGCGTGCCGCCCGGGAGGTTGAAGGCCCGTGCAGGCGTGCAGCTCATGCGCTCCACGAGCCCGGTGAGGTCGAGGACGCCCTGCTCGACGAGTTCGGTGACGACGAGCCCGAGCGCCGTCTCCAGCCCCACGATCCCGAACGGCGCTTCGGCGAACGCCTGCTCCTTCTCGTCGTAGTGGTGCGGCGCGTGGTCGGTCGCGATGACATCCAGCGTGCCATCGGCCACGCCCTGGCGCACCGCCTCGCGGTCCGCCTCGCTGCGCAGCGGCGGGTTCATCTTGGCATCGGTACGGTAGTTCTCGACCGCCGCTTCGGTCAGCGTGAAGTGGTGAGGTGTCGCTTCGGCGGTGACGCGGACGCCGCGGGCCTTCGCCTCGCGGATCATCGCCACGCCGCCCCGGGTCGTGACGTGCTGAATGTGCAGCCGGCCACCGGTCAGTTCGGCGAGCATCAGGTCGCGGGCGATCATGACGTCCTCGGCGGCGTTCGGAATCCCGACGAGCCCGAGGCGAGTCGAGATGAGCCCCTCGTTCATCGAGCCGCCACGTGAGAGCGCGAGCTCCTCCTCGTGCACCGCGACGGGGATGTCGAACGTCTGCGCGTACTCGAGCGCGAGCCGCATGAGCCCCGCGTCCGAGACGGGCAGTCCGTCGTCGGTGATCCCGACGGCGCCCGCGTCGACCAGCTCGCCGATCTGGGTGAGGCGCTCGCCCTTCATCTCGACCGAGATGGCACCGACCGGGTAGACCCGCGCGGCGCCGGCGCGCAGCCCTTCGGCTACCACGAAACCGACGGATGCCGGATCGTCAATGGGCGGATCGGTGTTTGGCATGGCACAAACGGCCGTGAAGCCGCCTGCGGCCGCCGCACAGGCGCCGGTCGCGATCGTCTCCTTGTGCTCGCCGCCCGGCTCACGCAGGTGGACGTGGACATCGATCAGCCCCGGCGTGACGACGAGCCCCGAAACGTCGATCACCTCGGTGCCGTCCGGCGGCGCGATCTCGCGCTCGACTCCGGCCACCGCGCCATCGGTCAGAAGGACGTCGCGCACGTCGTCGATGCCTTGCGATGGGTCGACGACCCGCCCACCCCGCAGAAGGATCGGCTTTTCCATCACGCTCCGCTCCCCCCGAGCTTTGCCGCCTCTGCCCGCTCCGGCGCACCGCCGGCCAGGAGGTAGAGCACTGCCATGCGTACCGCCACGCCGTTCGTCACCTGTTCCAGAATCACCGAATGCGGCCCATCGGCCACATCACTGTCGATCTCGACGCCCCTGTTCATCGGCCCCGGGTGCAGGATCAGCAGGTCTCGCGGCGCGCGCTCGATGCGCTCCCGCGTCACGCCGAATACCCGGTTGTATTCCCGGAGGCTCGGGACGTAACCCGCCTCCATCCGCTCGAGCTGGAGGCGGAGCACGTTGAGCACGTCGGCCCACTCGATGGCCTCCTCGATGCGTGAGAAAGTTTGCACGCCGAGCGCCTCGACGTCCGGAGGCAGGAGCGTGCGCGGCCCGCAGACGGCCACCTCCGCACCGAGCTTGGTCAGCCCCCAGATGTTCGAGCGTGCCACCCGCG
>CALKIP010000132.1 GCA_937995995.1 uncultured bacterium | reverse complement strand
TCGCCACATCGGCCGGTAGTGCGTTGCTGGTCGATGTCCCGGCAATGTCTACATACGCCCACCAGATGCAGCGCGGCGGCGGGATCGCCGAAAACCGCTCCCGCGGCGAGTGCTGCCGCCCGCCGGCCGTCCTCGACCACCACTTGCGGCAGCGCGCAGTCGTCGACCCGTCGCTCCACCAATGCAGCCACCGCGCCCGCGGCCTCCGCCGCCGAGAGGAACCGGTGGCTGTCCACTTCCGTGCCCGCCCACGCGCAGAACAGTTCACCCGGCCGCACGCGACGGCTGTCGTCGACGATGCCCGTCACCTCGACATCCGCTTCGGGCCGTGCAACCAGCCGACCATCACGCTCGAGCAGCTCCGCGATCCTGCTCAGCGCGATCGGCCGCCCCGCCACGGCGCCGCGACTCACTGCTCGGCCTCCCGACCGCGGATCCTTACCGCGACCTCGGGCGAGGCCGTGGCGCCGGCGCGGGGCTGCATCGAGGCGACCGTCCCGTGACCCTCCACCTCCACGCGGAAGCCCGCCTCGTGCAGGACCCGCGCGGCATCGCGCAGCGGCAGGCCGACCACATTGGGCACGCGCCGAGCCGCGGGCGTCGACCCCGCCTCGTAGCGGTTCAACGGCGCCGAGTTCAGCGCGAAGATGAACGGTCCCGTGGCTGGCATCGTCCGAATCACCGGCTCGGCCTTCTCGGTGCGACTCTCCTGCATCTGCTCCTTCTTCTCCGAACCCCGGCTGACCGCGGCCGCGATCGCGCCGCGGTCCAGCGTCGTGCCCCGTGCGGCAAGCGCCGCCGCGAGCGTCGTCCGCATCACCGGGGCGGCCGCCGTACCGCCGTAGTACTGCCCGCGCGGCCGGTCGAGCCGGACGAGGAACGAGAGCTGCGGCGCATCCGCCGGGAAAAATCCCGCGAATGATGCCGTGTAGCTCCCCGCCTCGTACTTCCCCTCCCGATACTGCCTCGACGTGCCGGTCTTCCCTGCCACGTGGAAGGTGCCCAGATCGGCGGCGCGACCTGTCCCGGTCTCGACGACCTCCACCAGCGCGGGACCGATCGCACGAGCCACCTCCTCGGGGACGACCCGGCGGACCGGCTGCGGCTCGAACCGCTTCGCCGTGCGGCCGTCCCGGGTACGCACCTCCCGGACCAGACGCGGCTCCATGAGGATGCCGCCGTTCGCCAGTGCGCCGTACGCCATTGCCATCTGAAGCGGCGTGGCCGAGACCTCATAGCCGATCGCCAGACTCGCCGGCGAGTAGCGAGACCACGTCGACGGCCGCCTCAGAAGCCCTGCAGATTCCGACGGATACGCCACACCCGTCGGCGTGCCGAACCCGAAGTCCCGCAGGTACGCGTACTGCTCCCTCGGCTCCAGGCGCTCGGACATCTTCGCCATGACGATGTTCGAGGAGTAGCCGAGTGCTTCGCGCAACGTCAGCCAGCCGTACCCGTGCTCATCGGTGATGGTCCGCCCGTCGTGCACGTAGCGGCCATTCTCGGCGAACACGCTGTCCTCCAACGTTGCGCGGCGCTCCGCAAGGAGCGCCGCCACGGTGAACGGCTTGATGGTCGAGCCCGGCTCATACGGCTCCGTCACCGCATGCCAGCTCTGGACACCATCTCGCCGCACCGTGACGGCTGCCAGAATTTCGCCCGTCTCCGGTTCGACCAGCACTAGGTCGCCACCGGTCGAACCCGTTTGCGCCACGGCACGTCGCAGCGCCTCGTCCGCAATCTCCTGGAGCGCGTAGTCGATCGTCAGGTACAGGTCGTGGCCCGCGACCGGCTCCGTCATCGTGATCAGCGACCCCGGGATCGACCGCCCTCGCGCGTCCCGCCGCGACACCGCCTCGCCCGGGCGCCCGGAAAGCACGGAATCGAACGCCAGCTCCAGGCCGCCCAACCCGTGGCCATCCGCGCCGACACGCCCCAGGAGCTCGAGCGCCACATGGCCGTGGGGTTGCACCCGCTCGAGAACCGGCTCGAAATGCACTCCCCGCTCATTGGCCAGCCGCTGGCGCGCGACCTCGTCATAGCGACCCGGGAGCACCACCCAGCGACGGCGCGCATCCACGGCGCGCCGCGCCTCGGCCGGCGTAAGCCCGAGCACCTCGCGAAGAAGTGCGGCGAGTACCTGCCGGTCCCTCACCTCTCCCGGCGCGACCGAGATCCGGTACGCCTGGCGGCTCACCGCGAGGGGGACTCCGTTGCGATCGTAGATCGTGCCGCGCGGTGCAGGGAGCGTGACCCGCTGCCGATGCTGCTCGAGCGCTCGTGCGCGCCAGCTCTCGCCCTCGATGACCTGGAGCTGGACCCCGCGCCAAAGGAGGATCCCCGCGGTCGCAAGGATCCCGCTCAGAAGCGCCCGACGACGCCAGGCGTGAGAGCGCGCCGTCACCTTCATCGCTCTGCAGCGCCCTCGTGCGCCCCCACGCTCAGGATCACGATCTCCGATCCCGACGGGACGTGCATCCCCAGCTCCGACGTGGCGTCGGACACCACACGGCTACGGCTCTCCAGGTGCCGGATCCGCTGCACGAGTTCGGCTCGCTCCGCCTCCACCACCGCACGCTCCCGCCGCACCGAATCCAGCGCCCGCATCTCCTCCAGTGCCCGGCTCTGACGCCAGATCACCAGACTCAACGATGCCAACAGCACCGCGAAACCGAGCGCCACTCGAATCACCCCCGGCTGGCCTCGCATCAGGCTGCCTTCCGCCATGCGCGCAGGCGAGCGCTCCGCGCTCGCGGATTCGCCTCCACCTCCTCGGCGGTGGCGAAGACCGGCTTGCGCGTCAACACCTCGCCCAGCGGCCGACCCCGGCACTGGCACACCGGAAGCTCCGGCGGACAGATGCACGAGCGGCTCCACTCCCGGAACGCATCCTTCACCCGCCGGTCCTCGAGCGAATGGTACGAAAGCACCACGAAGACGCCGCCCGGCTCGAGATGGTCCCGAAGCACCGGCAGCGCCCGCTCCAACGCACCCAACTCGTCGTTGACCGCGATCCTCAGCGCCTGGAAGATGCGCGCCTTGTCCTGCGCACCCATCCGCGGGCCGAGGACCCGCTCGAGTACCGAGACCAGATCGTCGCTCACCGAGAACGGCTGCGCCGACCGCCGCCGCACCACCTCCGCCGCCAGACGCCGGGAGCGACGCTCCTCGCCATAGCGCCAGAAGAGGTCCGCAAGCTCCCGCTCCGGAAGCTCGTTCAACAGATCCGCCGCTGTCGGCAGGTCCTCCGCCGAACGGCCGGCCATTCGCATGTCCAGGGGAGTTCCGGGACGGAAGGAAAAGCCGCGTCCCGTCACGTCGAGATGCCGTGAGGACAGACCCAGATCCAACAACACGCCCGCCAAGGGCTCGGCCACCCGCTCCGCCGCCTCAGCAAAATTGGCGCGCACCAGATTCACGCGCTCTCCGAACCGCGCCAGCCGCCGTGCCGCCACTTCGAGGGCCTCCGGATCCTGATCCACGCCGATCACGCGGACACCCACGCCCGCGTCTAGGATCGCTTCGCTATGCCCACCGTCGCCTAACGTTCCATCGAAATACAGCCCGCCCCGCTCGGGGCGCAGGTACTCCAGGACCTCCTTCAACAACACCGGTACGTGACGGACGTCGCCGCCCATGCCGCTACCGGAAGATCTGGGGCGCGAACCGCTCGAACTGCTCCGCCCCGTCCTTCAATGCCTCCTCGAATCGCACCGGATTCCAGATCTCGATCTTGTCGAGCGCGCCCACCAGCAACGCCTGACCATCCAGCTCCGCCGCCTCCTGCAGCCGCGTCGGGATCAGAATCCTGCCCTGGCCGTCCGGCACGACTTCCACCGCATTCGCCATCACCGAAAGCACCCACATACGCGCGTCCGGCTGATGACGCACCAGGTCCTTGAGCCGGTCCTGCACACCGACCCATTCCGACTCGGGATAGAGTGCCAGCGACGGACGATACGCCTGGACCAGGATGAACCGCTGCTCACCGGCCTCACGGCGAAACGCGGCAGGTAGGCTGACTCGCCCCTTGCCGTCGAGCTGGTAGGTGTAGCTCCCCAGGAAAGTCAATCCCCGCTCCTCGGGGTCGGAGTTCCCGCCGTCGGGCCTCCCTGATCAAGGGGCGCCGAGTCGTTCCCCACACTTCCCCACTGCTCCCCACAACGGCCCCCAAGGTACGCATCACGTACCACAGCGTCAAGCCTGTTCTGCAAGTTCCTGCCGGCCACATATTTGCACCGTTCGCCGGCCACTGGAGCGGAGATTCGACGCCCGGAGCGACGTGATTTGAGCCTGAAAATCTCCCTGATCGTGTACCCGCGTGGGGAATCCGAGCGGCTGGACGAGCTGCGTGAGATCGTCGCGTGGTTGCGGATCGAGGGGCATGCCGTCGCCCCGCGACTGACCTTCGAGACGGGCGATGCCATGCGGTACGCGAGGCAGGCCGCCCGTGCACGTGCCGACCTCATCCTGGCGGCCGGCGGCGATGGCACCGTGAACGAGGTGGTGAACGGCATCGGCCGTGCACGCTGGCAGCCGCGGCTGGGCATCCTCCCCATGGGCACGGCCAACGACTTCGCCGCCGGGCTCGGCATCCCCCACGACCTGGAGGAAGCCGTACGCGTCGCGGTCTCCGGCCGTCCGATCGCGGCCGACGTCGCATCCGTGAATCGTCGCCTGTTCGTGAACGTCTCGACGGGCGGATTCGGTGCCGAGGCCACGGAGAACACGCCCGCAGAGACCAAACGACACCTCGGCGCCCTGGCCTACATCATCACCGGTGTACGGGAATTCGTGGAGCTACGCCCCACGCGGGCGCGGTTCACCGTCGGCGGCCATCGCTTCTACGAGGGAGAGTTCCTGCTCTTCGCGGTGGGCAACGCCCGCCTGACGGGCGGCGGCTCGCTCATCACGCCCCGGGCGGAGATCGGGGATGGGCTGTTGGACCTGGTGGTGGTGAAGGCTATGCCGAGGCTGGAGTTCCTCGGCCTGCTCCCGAATCTGCGAGCGGGCACGCACCTGGAGCATCCGGGCGTCCTCTATACCCAGACGCCATCGGTGGTGGTGGATGCGGAGTGGGTGATCTCGGTCAATGCGGACGGCGAGCCGATGCGAGACCGCCGCTTCCGCTACGGCCTGCGTCCCCGACCGATCACGGTCATGGTGCCGTGAACGAAAGAGGGCCGGGAGCGTTATCGCTCCCGGCCCTCGTCGCCATCAAGCCGCCGTATGCATCAGCGGCCGCGCTTGATCAGCGCCTCCTGGATCTCGATGTACTGGTTCACCGCGCCCAGGAGCTGCCGCAGGTTCTGTGCAACCGAGGCGTTGGTCTCGGCATACGGGCCTGCCTGGTTCAGGTGATCGAGCGCCTGGCGGAACATCGGCAGCGCCTTCTCGGCCGAGGCGGCCGTGCTCGGCGCCTGCACCTGCTCGCCCTGGACGTAGAGGATGTAGCCGATGAAGAAGTGGGCCATCCCCTGCGTCTCCGGCACCGACGAGAACTCGAGCACCGTCCTCAGATACGGCAGCGCGCCGTCGAGGTCCCGGTTCTGGTACTTGTCGTTCACGCCGATGGCCAGGAACATCCGTGCGGCCTGCTCGGCCTCGATCTCGCCACCGTCGATCGCCTCGCGGAAGGTCGCCTTGGCCCGATTCAGGTCGCCGGCCTCGAGGAGCCACTGCCCCTTGCGCGCCCGGACCTTCTGCTCCGGGTCCTTCTCGCTCACCCTGTCCAGAGCGGCAAGGGCGTCGTCCAGGCGGCCGACCTCCTTGAGCGCCGAGGCGTAGACGTTCCACAGCGAAACGTTGTCCGGCTGTGCCGCCACGAACTCGCTGCCGCGATCGACGGCCTCCTGTGAACGGCCCAGCTTGGTAAGCGCGTTCACCGTGCTCACCAGCACGTTCGGCTGGACCGAGTCCGCCTTGACGGCGAAGACCTGTTCGAAGTAGCCCAGCGCCTTCTCGTAGAGCGAGAGCGCCTCGGCCGGGACGCTGTCCTCGCTCTCGCCCTCGGCAGCGGCCTGCTCGGCCCTCGTCGCCGCCTGCATGGCGAAGTAGCCGGCGTACTCGGCAAGCGTCAGGTCGACCGAATCGCCCTGGAGCCCCGCCTCGGCGATCTGGAGCGCGCCCTCGGGGTCACCGGCGTTCGCCGCGTCGGTGGCGATCGTCAGACGCACCTGCGCATTGCCCGGGTTCAGCTCGAGGTAGGCGTTGTAGTGCTCACGCGACTCCTCCATGCGACCCATCTTCGCCGCGAGGAAGCCGGCGGCCATCAGGGCGTCCTGGTGGATCGGATTGATCTCCAGGAGCTTGGAGAGCGCCTCCATCGCCGGGTCGTACTGCTCCAACTGCATGAGCGCGTAGCCCCGACCGTAGAGCGCCGACTGGGCGTTGGGCTCGATCGCCAGCGCGGCGTCACAACGCTCCAGCGCCTCCGGCCACTGCTGGCTCGAGAGGTGGTCCATGCAGAAGCTCGAGTAGCGCAGCATGTCGACGTAGTTCTTGAACGAGTCGAAAATCTGCTGCGCCGCCTGCTTCTTGTCCTTACCGACGACCGTGAACGCCGGAACGGCGAAGGTCTCGTTCTCTCTCGGGCTGATGAACTCGGCGGCGATCTCGAAGCCGTCCGGCGTCTGCGAGTACTCGCCACAGAGGACCAGCTCGAAGCCACGCTGTGCGGCGAGCTGACGCGCGGTGATGCAGTTGACCAGATCGTCTTCCTTCAGGTCGAACTGCTTGAGGGCATTCCTCAGTTCGCCCTTCTCCACCGGTGCGTGGGTCGGAAGGGTCTCGATGAGCTTGGACAACTCCTTGCTCACGTCCTCGCCGAAGCCCTTGTCCGCGTTACCCTGCCGCGCCAGCGACTTGGGAACCAGCACGCGGAAGCGGCTCTGCGCGTCGGCGGGGGACGCCAGCATCAGCGTGCTGCCGACGGCCATCCCCACTGCCAGGGAAAGGGTCAGTAGCCGGTTGCTGCGCGTGTGCACCATCTGCAGGATCTCCACGGTTTGGGGAATGCTGGATCGGCCGCGCCGGCGACCGAAGAAACCTGGTTGAAGGCTCTCTAAACCGCGCGGCCAGCAAAAGTTCGCTCCAGCCGCACCGGCTCGTTTCGGCGCAGATCCGAGTAGGGCCCGAGGCGTCGGGAGCGTGGATGCTGTTGCTGGGCACACAATTTTATCGGACCGAGGCGCCGTTGGCAAGGTATTCCCGCCTACTACAAGTTGATCGGGTGCCCAACATCGAGATCGGACCCGCTGCGAGCCACCGGTCCTTGTTTGACTCCGGACCGTGGTCGTAAGTTCCAACCCTATGAAAATCGCATACCTGGACGGGCCTCGGCTTCGGCGGGCCTTGATCGCGGCGTGTGACTACACGCGGCAATGCCGCGCCGAGCTCAACCGCATCAATGTATTTCCCGTGCCGGACGGCGATACCGGCACCAATCTGGCCCTCACGGTCCATTGTATCGCGGATCGGCTGCGAGGGTGCCGCGAACGCTCCGTGGATGCCGTCGCCCGCAAAGCCGCCGACGCCGGCATCCTGGGCGCACGTGGCAATTGCGGGATGATCCTCTCGCACTTTCTGCTCGGCTTCTCCACCGCCATCGAGGGCCGCTCACGCCTGTCGGCCGGCGACTTCGCCGTCGCGCTCCGCAGCGCCTCCGACCACCTGTACCGCTCACTCGAGCGGCCGGTCGAGGGCACGATGCTGACCGTCATCCGCGAGACGGCCGACGAGGCCGGGCGCTCCGCCACCCACGACTTCACCGAACTACTGGACCGCCTCCTCGCCCGGGCGCGCGACGCCCTGGCGCGTACGCCGGACCTCCTCCCCGCCCTTCGCGTCGCCGGCGTGGTCGATGCCGGCGCCAAGGGCTTCGTCCACCTGCTCGAAGGGATCGGCGCCCTGGTCCGTGGCGAGGGCGTGATGGAAGCCTCCGATCGCCCGGGCGCACCGTCCGCCACCATAGTGGATCCCGACGAGGGCGGCAACACGGCTCACCCTGGAAAGCAGGCGCCCTTCGAACGGCCCGCCGCCGCGGCCGTCTCCTACCCCGAAGGTGAAGAGCGCTACCGATTCTGCACCGAGGCGCTGGTCCGTGGCGAGCGGCTGCCGTCGGCCGAGACGGTGCGCGCAGCGCTTCGCGGCCTGGGCGACTCCCTCATCGTCATCCGAGGCGCGGCGGTGTTGAAGGTGCATATCCACACGGACGAGCCCGAGGCCGTCCTCGGCTATCTCCGGACGGTCGGCGAGTTGGCGACGCACAAGGCAGAGGACATGCGGGCGCAGCACGCGGCGGTCGAGCGCGCTGCGGCGGCGCACATCGACCTGGCGCGCAGGCCGGTCAGCATCGTGACCGACAGCGTCTGCGACCTACCCGAGGAAGTGATCCGCGCCCACGGCATCCACGTGGTCCCTGTCTCGCTGATCTACGGCGATGAGGTGCTACTCGACCGGGTCGACATCGATGCCGAGACGTACGTCGAGCGACTCCGCCGCGGCGAGCGGCCGACCACCTCTCAGCCCGCGCCCGCGGCCTTCTTCGAGGCGTACGCGCGAGCGGCCGAGGACGGTGAGGAGGTCCTGGCCGTCCTCCTCGCCTCCACCCTCTCGGGGACCTACGCCTCGGGCGAGACCGCCGCCAAACAGTTCGACGGCGCGCCGGTCCACGTAGTCGACTCCCGCGGCGCCTCCCTGGCCGAAGGCCTCCTCGTTCTGCGCGCCGCGGAGTTGGCGGAGCTCGGCATGCCGCCCGTGGAGATCGCCGCCGAACTCGACCGGACCCGCGAGCGGTCCGGCATCTTCTTCACCATCGATACCCTGGACAACCTGCTCGCCTCGGGCCGCGTGAGCCGAAGCCAGGCCTGGCTCGCCGGCCTGCTCAACATCCGCCCGATCCTCGGCCTCGACCATGAAGGCGGCATCGTCCCCGCCGCGAAGGTCCGCGGCCGTGGCAACGTGCTCCCCCGCATGCTGGCGCTGATCGAGAAGCGTGTGCCCCCGGACTCGGAGCCCCTCCGCTTCGGCATCATCCACGTGGGCTGCCCGGAGATCGTCCCCGAGATCCGGTCCGCGATCCATGCGCGCTACCCCGACGCCGAGATCCTCACCGCCCCCGCCGCCCCCGCCCTCGCCACGCACATCGGCCCCGGCGCCTGGGGAATCGCGTTCTCACCCCTCCTCCCCTCCTCCCCACCCTAGTGGATAGCGGAGAGTGGAGAGCGGAGAGAGGATAGCTCACGGCGGATACATCTTGATGCTGCCCGGGCGTCCGGGTGCGGGAAAGGTGCGGAGCTGTAGCCCCCGCCGAACCCACCGCAACGTCACGAAGCCAGGACCCAAGCAGTCGCAATTAGCCATCCCCTATCCCCTATCCCCTATCCTCTGCCTCTCCAAGCATTTGCTTCATCTGGGCGAAGAAGTTCTTGCGGAGCTCGGCGGATTCTTCTGGGGAAAGGACTGCCTCCGCGGATTTCACGTTGAGCAGGTCCTTCGGCACCTCTTCGAGGTAGCGCGACGGCTGCCGGGGCACCGCGTCGCCGCCCTTTCGACGCGTGCGGCAGAGCGAGAGCGTGAGGCGCCGCTCCTCGGCGAGCGGGTCGAGGTGGCCGCCCTTCTCCGGATCCGAAGCATCCTCGAGCGCGCGGGCGTGCGGCAGGATCTCCTCCTCGAGGCCGACGATGAACACCTCGGGAAACTCCAGCCCCTTGGCCGAGTGCAGCGTCATGAGCGCGACGGTCGCATCGTCCTCCCGGTCGTCGTCGTCGCGGTCGTCCATGTCCGCGAGCGCAATACGGGCCAGTGCATCGGCCAGGCGGGGCGGCGACCACGCCTCCTCGTCCGGCGGCCCACCGGCGGCATCTTCCTCCTCGAGTGCGGCCAGCTCCGCCCACGTGCGCCGCTCGAAGCGGGCAATCGAGCCGACGACGTCGCGCACGTTGTCCACTCGTGCATCGGCCGAGCGGGCGTTGCGCGGATCGGAGCGGATCGCCTCCTCGATGCCGAGGCGGCCGAGGAAAGCCTCGGCCCAACGTGCGATCGGCGGCAGTCCGGGTCCGGGCGGGCCGGCTGCCGCTTCGGCCTCGGCGGCCTCGAGCTCGCTCCGCGCCTCCTCGAGCAGCTCCAGGAACTCCCGTACGGCGCGTGCAGGGGCGGTGCCCACATCGTTCGGCCCCACGGCCGCGAGCGCGTCGACGAAGCCGACCTGTTCCGCCTGTGCCCGCTCCGCGACGCGCAGCACGGTCGCGCGGCCGATCCCCCGTGTCGGGTAGTTGATGATGCGCCGGATCGCGACCTCGTCCCGCGGGTGTGCAACGGCGCGCAGGTAAGCGAGCGTGTCCGCGACCTCCTTGCGGTCGAAGAACGACGTACCGCCGATCACGCGGTAGGGGATCGCCTTGGCGCGGAGCGCCTCTTCCAGGGGACGCGCCTGCGTGTTCGTGCGGTAGAGGATCGCGAAGTCGCCCCAATCGAGCTTCTGCGTGAAGCGACGCACCGAGACCTCCTTCACGATCGTCTCGGCCTCCGCCTCTTCGTCCGCGTGCTCGTAGTAGTCGATCGGCGCACCGATCGGGTTCTCCGTCCGGAGCTGCTTGGCGTGCCGGTGCTTGTTGCCGGCGATCACCGCGTTCGCCGCGGCCAGGATCCGCCTCGTCGAGCGGTAGTTCTGCTCCAGCGTGATGACACGCGCACCCGGAAAGTGGCGCTCGAACTCCAGGATGTTGCCCACGTCGGCGCCACGGAACGCGTAGATCGACTGGTCGTCGTCGCCCACGACGCAGAGATTGCGTCTCGGCCCCGCGAGCAGCCGCGCCAGGTCGAGCTGCACCGCGTTGGTGTCCTGGTATTCGTCGATCATCAGATAGTGCCAGCGCCGCCAGAGGTCGCGCCGCACCTCCTCGTCCTCCTCCAGGAGCTGTACCGGCAGGAGGAGCAGGTCGTCGAAATCGACCGCGCCCGCGGCGCGCAGCGTCTCCTCGTAGCGCTGGTAGGCGTGTGCGGCCAGGATCGCGTAGTCGTCCGCGCGGTTGCCACGCGTCCGCGCCTCCGCCACCTCCCGTGCCGCCGCCTCCGGCGTGATGCGCCGCGTCTTCCAGTCCGAGATGCGGCGCAGGACGCGCTTCAGGTCGAAGCGGTCGTCATCGATCGAGATCTCCGACGTGGCCGAGCGCAGCGCCGCGAGCTGGTCCGGGCCGCTGTAGATCGCGAAACGCTTCGGCAATCCCAGCCGCTCGCCGTGCGAGCGCAGGATGCGCACGCCCAGGGAGTGGAAGGTGCTCACGGTGACCGCACGCGCCTCCGCGCCCGCGAATGCCTGGACGCGCTCGCGCATCTCGTCCGCGGCGCGGTTCGTGAACGTGACCGCCGCGATCCGCGCCGGATCCACATCCTTGCCGCGGATCAGGTGGACGATGCGGTGCACCAGCGTCTTCGTCTTCCCCGAGCCCGCCCCCGCAAGGATCAGCAGAGGACCCTCGGTGTGCAGCACCGCTTCGCGCTGTTCGGGATTGAGATCGTACAGGTAACGGGCGGACTTCGCCTCGGTCGTCATGCCTTTGGATACATCCCGGTCGGGTGATGAATGATGCCGGTTGCCCCCGATTCACATCGACCCGCCCGGGAGCAGAGGCGGTGAAAGCGATCGCTGAATCAGACCGGGCAATATGGAGGCGAGACCCGACCGATACAACCCGCGAACCGGGTGTGCATCTTGCGACGCTGGAGCCGCGGCGCACAGATGCGAGAGGAGGCCAAAATGGCGGCAAGAGAGCGCGAATCGGCCGGCAACGAGGCGACGCCGCGGCATGCGGCTGTCGGCTACACTGACCGCAGGGATCTGGACCGGTTCATCACCGGCGAGGAAGGCGACCTCGTCGTCCACGGCCCCGTGCACACGGGCGACGACCTCGACGATGCACGCACGCTCGGCACCGGATCCACCGAAGGCACACCGTGCCTCGTCGTCCCCTTGATCCACGGACGGATCGACGAGATCCAGCGCGAGGTCGCCCAGGTGCTGGACCGCTTCGAAGCCCGGCAAAGCGCCGGTGGCGAAGGCGGCCGGCCGCACACCATTGGCGAGACCGGCGGCACCACACGCGGCGCCAGCTCGGGCGCGATCCGGACGGGATCGAGACGCTCGAACCAGGCCTGAGGCAGCCGACACGCCGCACTTCCTACGCCGCGGGGCCGGGCGCCACAGCCCGGTCCCGCGGCGCTCCCATCCGCAGTGGCCCGGCCCGATTCGCCGCGCTCACCGGCGAGTCGGCCAGGTCGCCGGCCTACGGACCTCCGAAGGCGACGCTCGCACCCACGTACAGAGACCGTCCGGGCGCGGGCTCGAAGTAGCGTCCTCCGAACGCGTTCACCGTCACCGAAGTGTTGTACGCGGCATCGAAGACGTTGGTCACGCCCACGAAGGGCGACACCTCCGCCACGCCGAGCCGAAGCATCTCGACCCCGGCGCGCAAGTCGGTCACATCGTACCGTGGTGAGTAGGCATCGTTGGCGTCGTTCACCGGGGTCCGCGACACGCGGCGGTGGTCCACGCCGAGATACCACCCCACGGGGTCGTGGTAGGTGAGCGTGGCATCGAAGCGGAACGGCGCGACACCCGGCACCCGAAGGCCATCGTACGTGCCGTCCTCCGTGGCGTACTCCTCGAAGCGGGCATCCGTGTACGCCCACGCCAACCGCGCCGTCAGGCGGTCGAACGCCGTGAGCGACGCCGTCGCCTCGATCCCGCGGTGCAGTGCCGAGCCCGCGTTCCGGAAGAATTGCCGTCCCGCTGCATCCGGCACCTCGAAGGGGATCAGCGCATCCTCGACCCGTGCCCGGTAGGCGGCGAGCTGATACGCCACCGCCCCGACGCGTCCTTTCGCCCCCGCCTCGTAAGACCGCGTCCTCTGCGGCTCGAGCTCTGGATTGAACCCGCCGGCCCCGGTCGGTCGATTTGCGAGCTCCGTCGTCGTGGGCGTCTCGAACGACGTGCTGAGGTTGGCGTAGAGCCGGGCGCGCCCATCCACCTCGAACAGGAGCCCGATGCTCGGGCTGATCGCGTCCAGATCGCGGCTCCCCGAATCGTCCGGGTTCAGATCGTCGATGAGCCGGTCCTCCGCCTCGAAGCGGAATCGGTCGTAGCGGAGCCCCGCCTGTGTGCGAAGTCGGGAGACGAGTGGCACCGAAAGCTGGGCGAACGCCGCGCCACCCGTGACTCGCTCGCGCTGGTCCAGCGTGAGCTCGCCCCGCTCCCCCTCCTCGTTCGTCCAGTTCTCACGGTCGTCACGCTGGAGCTCCGCCTCGATGCCCACCGCCCAGCGCACCTCCCGTCCGGCGACATCGGACGCCGCATGCAGGAGGACTCGCCCGCCGCCGGCCTGCCGGTCGACATCGATGATCGTGTTCGGGATCGGGTTGTTCAGATCCTTCGTCGTGCCGAACGCCGACACCTCCAGGGTGCCGAGCCCGAGCGCGCGGCGCCAGACACCGCCGAGCTGCGCTTGCGTGGCATCCTCGCCCGTCGCCTGCCTGCGGTTGTTGGCGTGCGCCTGTGCACGATCCTCGGCGAGCTGCGCCGTCGAGAGCGAGCCGGGGTTCTGTGCGTCGTAGCGGACGACGTTCCCCATCAGCCGGAATTCATCCGCGCCGCGGGCGTACGCCAGTAGCACGTTCGCTCGCACGTTCTCCGCCCGCCCCCACTCCCGGTGCCCATCCGTCGAGAATTGGGAAATGGCCGCCCGGTACGAGGCGTTTCCACTGCGACCGCCCGTCACGCTCGAGAGGCGCAGCATCCCATCGGCCCCGGCCACCGCCTCCACCTTCTGCCGAAGCGGCCCCCCGGGTGGCGCTTCCGTCTCGAGCTGGAGGACCCCACCCGCCGCATTGCCCCAGAGCGCCGACGCCGGGCCGCGAACGATCTCGACCCGCTCGAGCGATCTCAGGTCCACATGGTTGAGCTGCGTCTGACCATCGGGGAGCGTGGCCGGGATCCCGTCCACGACCACCTTCACGCCGCGCACCCCGAACTGTGAGCGTGCCCCGAACCCCCGGACCGACACCCGCTCGCCCAATGCGTGATTGTAGCGATTGTCCACCTGCACCCCCGCCACTCCTCGCAGCACCTCGTCCAGGCCGAGCCCCGGCCTCGCACGGTCCGACACCGCGTGAGACAGCGCCTCGACCGCGTACGGTGCGAGGTCCGCCGGGAGAGGCGCCCGAAGCACCGTCACCTCGAGCGGCGCCAGTGGAATCGCATCCACGGTATCGGCCATCGGCTCCTGTGCGGCCAGGGAGCCGGGAGCGAGCAACAGGGTCGTGGCGGCACTCAGCATCACCAGGAGAGAGCGCGGCCTCATGATTCCTCCATGCACTTGTCCACCGACGCGCCGCCCAAGTCGGCCGGCGCCGAACCAGAGGTAGAGTATCCCCACCACCCCTCGCATTTCAAACCGCTTGTCCATGCGCCAGTCCGGGTGCAATCGCAAGCGCATATTCGCCCCCAACCCCACCTCCGCTGCGAAGCAGCTCTCCCGCCGCCGTCAGGCGGCCCTCCCGCGCCGCGCAGCGGCGCCCTCCCGACGGCCGAAGGCCGGCACTCCCGCTGCCGAAGGCAGCCCCCGCCCGCCCACTCCCACTGGCGCGGTTCATGCGCCCCAGTCCAGGAGGACCGCCTCGAATGTGCGGAGGAATCATGATGACACCAGGCACCGGTGCGCGCGGAAGAAAGCAGTACGGGAAGGACGCCAGCGCCGCGAAGCGCAGGCGAAAACCCGCCAGCCTCCTGATCGCGACCGCCTCGTTTTTCGCCCTTGCGATCACCGCCTGCGAGACCGATGAGCCGCCCCGGCGTGAACTGCGGACCCCGGCCGCCGAGGCACCATCGCCGCTGCCTGGCCCCGAAACTCCGCACACCCCGATCGTCGTCACCCTGAGCGAGTGGGAAATCTTCCTCGAGCCCCATGAGCCGCGCGCCGGACGCCACGAGTTCCTGGTCGTGAACGACGGGCTCTATCCGCACGCCTTCGTCGTCGAGCGAGGCGAGGAGCGGTGGGAGACGTCTCCCATCCCGCCGGGTGGGCAGGCGACCCTGGTCACGGATCTGTCGGAAGGGACCTACACCCTTTACTGCCCCATCGAAGACGAGCACGGTGACCACTCGGAGAAGGGCATGCGCACCACGCTCGACATCGGCCCCGAATAAAAAAACCGGAGCTTCCTCGACGAAGGAAGCTCCGGTCACCATGGGCGCTGCTGGATTCGAACCAGCGACCTCCTGCTTGTAAGGCAGGCGCTCTGGACCAGCTGAGCTAAGCGCCCTACTTGGCCTACTTGATGATGCCGATCGGGACGAGAACCGCGTAGCCCAGCACGAGCAGAAGCGGTGCAGCGACCGTCGAGCCGCGTGCGAGCAGGGCGTAGCCCGCGGCGACGGACGCGACGCCGGCCGAAAGGAAGATCGCGTTCACCTTCGTGAAGCGAAGCGCGGCTCCCGCCGGTGTCGTGGCGCTGGTCTTCGAAGTTCGCTTACTCATAGAACATGAAATCTACAAGAGTAGCGCGCCGGGTCAAGGCGTGGGGCGCGTGTCCGACGGCGGATTCGGTGGTGTAGGCGGTGGCTCCGTCCCCTCCCCCGATTCCTCACCCAACCAGTAGGCCGGGGAGTCGGGCGGCTCACTGGCACGGAGCGCTTCGAGCCGTTCCCGGTTCCTGCGCCGGCGCCGTATGTAGAGGATGAGGAGGAGCAAACCGCCGAAGAACCAGAAGATGAGCGTATTGGCCAGGAAATAGGCCCAGCCGTACCGGTCACGCACTTCTTCGCGCCAATCCTCCTCGAACTGCCCGAGTGTGAGGCCGTAGGTGCGGCGCATGGCGACCTCGATCGAGCGTGTCTCCCTCCAGCGCTCGAGGAAAATGGCGAGGGCACGCTCGCCACCGCGGTCGAGGAGGTAGGCCACCGCCGTCGATGAGAGAAGATAGGCGATGCGCGCGTCGTGGCGTCCTCGCGGCCAGCCGAGATCCAGAGAATCGAGGTGCGGCGCGTTCCCGGTGGCGAAGGCCAGGCGGAGCTGCCAGGCGGCCTCGAGGTCCCATTCGCCGGCGGCGATTCGGGCGTACCCTTCGTCGAACCAGCGGGGCGGCCGGGCGGGCGCGAGGTAGCGGTGGAGCGCGATGTGGGCGATCTCGTGTCGCAGCGTCTGTACGAGATCGAGCGGCGAGCCGCGGTCGGATGCGTAGGCGGGGAGCACGATCATGTCCCGGGCGGGGATCGCGATCCCCGCACCCCATTCGGGTGCGAGTCCGCCGGTCAGCGAGTCGAACCGTTCGGCATCGGGCGCGAAGTAGACGAAAATGGGCCACTCCGGCGTGAAAAGGCCCGAGGGAAGTGCGGGCAGGGGTGGCAGCGCGAGGGCCCGTTCCATGACGCGTTCGGCGAGGACGCCGCCGCCGTCCCAGTGGACGCCGATGAGCGGACCCACCGTGACCGTATCGGGTGCCTGTGCCCGTCCCGGCGCCGCGGCGATCGGGATGACGAGGAGCGCGAAAATGATGCGGAGCGCGACGTCAACCACTCCAGCCATGTGGCTGGCCGGCGATCGCCTCCACCCGCTGCGTGATCGCTCGGGCGATCCTTTGGAGTGGAAGCACGTTCTGGGCATACGGTGCGGCGGCTTTCGGCATGCCGTAGATCACGGAGGTTTCGGCGTCCTGTGCGATCGTCGCGGCGCCCACGGCACTGAGGACGCGCAGACCTTCGGCGCCGTCGCGTCCCATCCCCGTCAGGACCACGCCGACGCAGCTCGGCCCGAAGTGGCTCGCCACGGAGGCGAAGAGCGGGTCGGCCGCGGGGCGCACTCCCCACACCGGCCGATCGTCGCCGAGGGTGAGCAGGAGCTCCGAACCGCTGCGGCGGACCCGCATGTGGCGTCCGCCCTGTGCCAGATACACGTGACCGGTGCGAATCGGTTCATCGTGGACGGCCTCGGCGACCGGGAGCTTGCTCGACGCATCCAGTCGCTTCGCGAGCGAGTTCGTGAAGCCGGGCGGCATGTGCTGCACGACGAGCACGGCGGCGGCCAGTCCTTCCGGCAGGCGCGGGATCAGCTCGGCCAGTGCCCTTGGCCCTCCACTGGACGCCGCGATCACGACGGCGACGGACGCCGTACTCGTGCGTTCGGAGCCGGGCGCAATGCGACGACGATGCCGACGCGACGCGGGCAGGCGCAGCGGCAGGTTGGATAGCCGGGCGAGCGTCGCGGCGCGCAGCGCATGGAGGAGGCGGGCCTGGAGCTGCTCTCCGACGCCGGCCTCCGAGCCGTCCGGTTTCGGTACGAAGTCGACCGCGCCGTAGTCGAGCGCCTGCATCGTCGTCTCGGCGTCACCCGCGTGTGCGGAGAGGATGATGACCGGCCGTGGGACCTCGCTCATGATGTAGCCGAGCGTGTCCAGCCCTCCCAGATCGGGCATCTCCAGGTCGAGCGTGACCACGTCGGGATCCAGCTCGTGGACCTGGCGAATCGCCTCGTAACCGGTCGCGGCTTCGCCCACCACGCGAAACTCGCCCGACGCCTCGATCAGCTCGACGATCCGCATCCGCACGAGCCGGCTGTCCTCGACGACGAGGACGCCCGGCCGTCGGTCGACCCCGCCACGCTCCATCACAGCACTCTCATCCCCCGGTGTACCGAACGGACCTCGATCTGGCCGTCGCCGACGTTGAAGTAGACGGACCGTCCGAACGTCCCGCCGACGTCCTCGGAGAGGACCGGGACGTCGAGCGCCTCGAGCGCGGCCCGCGCCGCGCGGACGTTGCGTGTCCCGATCGCCTCCGCATCGCCGGCCAGGGCCCCGAACATCGTCGCACCGCCGACCACCCGCGCCTCGAGCCTGGCCCGGTCCGCTCCCGCCTCGATCACCGATTGCACGAGTGCGGGCACGGCCAGCGAGGCGAAGCGTCCCGTCGGCTCGGCCGACCGCCCCGGGATCGGCGTCGGCAGCATCGCGTGACAGAGTGCCCCGATCTTTTCGACCGGGTCGTGCAGCGCCACCGCCACGCACGATCCGAGGCCCAGCGTCGCCAGCACGTCCTTCTCCTTTCCGGTCCGGACCTCTCCTGGCCGGACCAGCACTACGCCCTCCATCATGCTCTTCTGAAAATCCTTTCTCGACTTGCGATCGGAACGAACGACCGGGCGGCCGCGCCGAAAAGAGTCTCCACCTTGCCCAGGACCAGAATTCCGCCCGGCTCCAGGGCTTCGCCCAGGCGACGAAACAGCAGCTCCTGCACGTCCCGCTCGAAGTAGATCGTCACGTTGCGGCACAGCGCCATGTGCAGGCCGTGTGGCAACTCTTCGGTCAGCAGGTCGAGCGGCCGAAATTCGACCATCCGCTTGACCTCCTCGGCGAGTCGGTAGCGCGATCCGACGGGCCGGAACCACCGAGCGCGCACCGTTGCCGGCGTCTCGTCGAGTGCCATCTGCGGGTACTCGGCGCGCCGCGCCGACTCCAGGATCCCACGATCGATGTCCGTGGCCAGGATGCGCATGCGTCGGAGCCGATCCTCCAGATGGTGCGCACGCGCATGTTCGAGGAGCAGCATCGCCACCGAGTACGGCTCCTCTCCACTGGCGCAGCCGGCGCTCCAGATCCGGATCTCGGGTGCGTCCAACGCGAAGAGCTCCGGGACGATCTCTGCCCGCAGCCGCTCCCAGACTTCGTAATTGCGGAAGAATTTGCTGACGTTGATCGTGACGACGGAGAGGAAGCGTTCGTACTCGGCGGGGTCGCGCTCCAGGAGCGCGGCGTAGTCGGCGTAGCGGTGCAAGGACAGCGCACGCATGCGCACGGCCAGGCGCCGCCGCAGGCACTTCTCCTTGTAGCCATCGCAGAAGAAGCCGGACCGCTCCTGGATGAGCGCCTTGAGCGCCTTGAGCTCGCGCGCATCCGTCTCCGACAGCTCGCCACGCGCGAGTGCCGAGGCCTGGTCTCCGGCGAGGATCGGGCCGATCGGACCACCGCTTCGCGCAGCTGCCGCGGCTTCGCGCGATGTACCCACGCCGCCTCCCAACCGTTCAGGCGAGGGCATGGGAGAGCACCTCGATATTGTTGCGCGCCACGTGGTTGCCCGGATTCAACTCGAGGGCGCGCCGCCAGCACTCGAAGGCTCGATCCCGGTCCTTCTGCTTGTAGTGGAGGTTGCCGAGCTTGGTGTAGAGATCGTCACCCAGATCCGGCGCGAGGCGCGCCGCGCGCTCGTAGTGCTCGAGCGCATCGTCGAAGAGCTTCTGACGGTAGGCCAGATCCCCGAGGCACTTGTGTGCCTGGGCGAGCGACGGGTCCTCCTCCACCGCCTGACGGTACGCCCGCTCCGCATCGGCCAGCTGGTTGCCGCGCTCGGCCACCGCGCCACTCAGCAGAAGGAGCGGCGCGGACGACGGGTGCCGCTGCAGCCCCTCCTTCAGAATCTCGGCAGCATCGGCCAACCGACCGGTCACGGCGGCGTCCAACGCGGCGTAATGGTAGTAGAGCGGCGAGGGCGTCTCGTCGTCGCCCAGGCGCTCGCGGTACGCCGCGAAGCTGGCCCGGGCACCATCGCCATCGCCGGATCGAAGCAAAACGATCCCACGCACCAGTGCGACCAGTGCGTTACGGGGACGCAGCTTCTCCGCCTCGTCGAGGACGAGGCGCGCATCCTCGGCGCGGTCGAGCCGTTCCAGCGCGTACGCCAGATTCATGAACGACGCAAAGCTGGGTCCCGTATCGTCGACCAGCCGCTGAAGCAGGCGGACGGCATCCTTTTCCCGGCCCCGACGCAACTCGATCAGCGCCAGGTGCGCACGGGACACGACGTCACCCGGCCGCAAATCCACGACGAAGCGGAACTCACGGGCCGCATCATCCATGAGCCCCGTCCGGTAGAACGCGATCCCGAGGTTGCGGTGCTCCTCGATATCCGTATCCCGTACCCGTGCGGCCTCGACGAGGGCGCGGCGGCCCACGCGATATGCGAAGCCGGCCTGAATCAGGCCGTAGAGCGCCTTGCCCGCCTCGAAGTCACCCAGGCCGGTCTGGTCGGCCAGGTCCTGGACCGTGCGCTTCCCGTCGAGCAGCGGCAGGATCCGCTCCTGTTCGGGCGTGAGCTCGACCTCGGCGGTACGCAGCCGGTCGGAGTCGACCTGGAAGATCAAGTCGAGCGTCGGGATCTTCTTCTCGATCAGGCTCCACTCGTCGACGCGGCGCGCGCCCTCGAGGAGCAGGCTCTCCGGGTTGATCGAGAGGAGGATCTCGATCTCGTCCGGCTTCTGGTCGACCTCGAAGTAGAAACTCCCGCTCGACCAGGTGAAGAGCGAGTAGACCGCCTCCTCGGCCTGCGTGCGGACGTAGGCCTCGAGCTGCTCGCGGGTCAGCAGTCCGCTCTCGATCAGCAGTTCACCCAGACGCCGGTCCGGTTGCGACGCCTGCTGTTCGACGACCTGGCTCAGTTCCTCGTGGCGGAGAACGCCATCGCGCACCAGCATGTCGCCCAGGCGGTCACGACGGTTCACTATGGTGGCGTGAGTGATCCGGCCGCGATCGAAATAGATCTGCCCGAACCGGGAGCGGTCGGTCACCGACAGACACCCGGTCTTCTGCCCCATGGCCAGTAGCTGGCAGACATCCGCGAGGCTGGCCTCCTTCAGACTTCCCTTGATCGCCACGGCCTCAATCCCACTCCTCGATCAGCCGATCCTGCACGTACGGCCAATCCCAGAGCACTTTCTCCCTGCTGAGGAACCACGGGTCCGTTCCAACGTTCGACGTCGCAGCCGCACCGGTCTCGGAAGCCGCTGCGGTCGCGGCCGTAGCGGCCGGCCGCTGCGGCGCCCCCTCGTCCAAGGCAGGCGATGCGACCCCCGCCGCCGCCTTCGCCTCTCCGCCCTGCTCCCTGACCGCCGAGTCACCCTCGCCTTCGGCATCCCCGGGCTTCGACTCGCCGTCCGCACCTGCCGGCTCCGACTCGCCTTCCGAATGTGTCGGCTCCGTTTCGGCCCCGGGCTGGTCCTGCACTGCCCCGACCCCGTCCACCTCGCTCCCCGCGACGTCATCGACACGCGTCGCGGGAAGCTCCACGACCAACCCGCTCTCCAAACGGGTACGCAGCCGCTCCTCGATCCCGTCCAACTCGTGCGGCGCACGGACGGCGGCAAAGGCGAGCTGCGCGCCGGAGCGGTGCAGTGCCTCGAAGAGGTGGAACAGCTCCTCCTGCGCCCGCTCCGTTCCGGCCAGGGCGTCCAGGTTGTCGAGCAGGAGCGCCCCGGCGCGGCGGTAGCGGGCCCGCCACCCCTCCACCCGGTTGCGCTCGAGCGCCTGGATCAATTCGTTGGCGAACGCCGCGCCATCCACGTACGCCACCGGAGCGTCCGGCCGGGCGCGCTCGAGCCGCTCGCCGAGTGCGGCCAGGAGCGCTGTCTTCCCCGAGCCGACCGGCCCGTGGATATAGAGTGGGTTGTAACGCTCGCCCGGCTGCTCCGCCGCGGCGATCGCCGCTCGTACGGCAAAGAGGTCCGGCGGCAGCGAGAGCCGATCGAAGGAGAAGCCCTCCGGCGGCGGCCGTAGCGGGCGAGTCCGCTCGCGTACCTCCTCGAGCAGCGCTTCGGCCTCATCGAGTCGGTCCGGATCACGCAGCAGGTCGCGCCGCACCCGTTCGGGCGCCTCGGGCTCGAGCGCGGCGATCTCACCGGCGATCTCGCGCAGCCGCTCGACGTCCGCTTCGAAGGTGCGGACCACGGCCTCGACCTCGTCGTCCTCGAGCGTGTCCTCGAGTGCCGCCTCCAGACGACGGGTCCGGTAGCCTTCGCCCTCCCAGCGCAGGATCGCGTTCGCGATACGCCGCTCCGACGCCGTCCGATCCACCACCTCTTCCACGGTGTCGGCGATCTCGGCCAGGAAGTTCTCGAACTCGCCGCCGCCGCCTCCGCCTGCCTCGCCGCCCAGGATCTCGGCGACGTCCTCGACCGTGACCACACGGCCCTCGAGCTCCTGGACGGCCAGCAGCCGGTTCAGTGCGCCCTGCAGTTCGCGGACGCTGCCGAAGACGGTCCGGGCGAGTGCGGCGCCGACACCTTCGGCGAGAGCCTGCCCCCGCTCCTCCGCCTTCCGGTTCACGATCGCGATGCGCGTCTCGTAGTCCGGCGCGCCGATGTCGACGATGAGTCCGCCGGAGAAGCGCGAGAGGAGGCGCTCGTCCAGCCCGTCGATCTCCTGTGGCGGGCGGTCGCTGGTGAGCACGACCTGGCCGCCGCGCGCCAGCGTCGCATCCCAGATGCGCAGGAGCTCCTCCTGCGTGCGGTGGCGCCCCGCCAGGAACTGCACGTCGTCCAGGATGAGGAGGCCGATTTCGCCGAGACTGCTGCGGAAGGCGTCGCGCTCACCCGCCTCGATCGCCGCCATGACATCGCCCATGAACTGCTCGAGCGTGTCGTAGAGGATACGCAGGTCCGCCTGGACCTTTCGCGACTGGTGACCGATCGCCGTGGCCAGGTGCGTCTTGCCGAGCCCCGATGCGCTGTAGATGAAGAGCGGGTTGTACGTCGCGCCCGGCGCCTCGGCCACCCGGCGCGCCGCCGCACTCGCCAACCGATTCGCCGCACCCACGACGAAGGTGTCGAAGGTGAAGCGCGGATCCAGCTCGACCGGAGTCATCTTCCCCCGCTACTCCCGGATCCGTCGCGCACCGGCTGCTGGAACCTGCGCGAGAGGTTTTGAAGCACGAGCCCGCTGATGCTGCGCAGCGTGTCGAAGACGCCCTCGCCCGTGACCGCCGTCGCCACGCCGGACGGCACGCCGCGGAAGTTCAGCACATCCTCCAACTCCTCGACGGGAAGCGCTTCGGGAAGGTCGCGCTTGTTGTACTGAATCACCAGCGGGATCTCCCGAATGTCGAAGCCCTCCTCCAGCAGGTTCTCCTGGAGGTTGCGCAGGCTCTCGATGTTCTCCTCGAGCATGTCCTTGTGCGAGTCGGCGACGAAGACCACCCCGTCCGCGCCGCGAAGCACCAGCTTGCGCGTGGCGTTGTAGTAGACCTGGCCGGGCACCGTGTAGAGCTGCAGCCGCGTGCCGAAGCCGGAGATCGTGCCCAGATCCAGTGGCAGGTAGTCGAAGAAGAGCGTCCGGTCCGTCTCCGTCGCCAGCGAGACGAGTTGGCCCTTCCGTCCGTCGGGCACCCTCGAGTGGACTTGCTGCAGATTCGTCGTCTTTCCCGAGCGGCCGGGGCCGTAGTAGACGATCTTGCAGGTGATTTCCCGGGTCGAATAATTGACGAGCGACATCGGCAGTTCAGAGCCAGTCCGGGGGCATGATGTGCTTCAGCCCCGCCTCGAGGTCGTGTTCGAAGGTTTCGGCCGTGCCGCTCGGCCCGGCAGTCCGGAACTGCGGCAGCGCGCTGACGCGGCGGGCGAAGTCGTCGAAGTAGAGCAGCACGAGGCCGAGCGAGGAATCGCCATCGAAGATGGCGACGAAGATCAATTCCTCCGTCGGCGTGGAGAACGGCGCCAGGAAGAGCTCCCGCTCCTCGCCCACGTGGTGGAGGTACGTCCAGCGGCCCGCGCCGGTCATGTCCGCGAGCGCCCGTGCCGAGGCGTGCGCCGCCGCCGTCAGCGAGGCCACGTTCGCCACTTCGTAACCACGCGAGAAGCCGTGCTGCGCAAGCAACTGGCCACTGCCGTCGATCAGCAGCGCGGTGCGGATGCGCGCATCCCGCACGAACGCACGCGTCGGCTCCTTGAGCGCCTGGACCAGATCCGAGAGGTTTTCTCGCCTCATACGAGTGTCTCCGCGACCTGGCGGGCCTCGACCCGCACTCGTCCGAGCTGTGCCGCGGGCTCCGCCACGACGACCACGAGCAGCGCGCCCGCATCGGTCACCAGGACGTGCCCGCCCGCGGCCTCCACCTGTAGCGATTCCAGTGTGCCGAGGTCCGCATCCGCCGTCGCACGCGTCGTTCGGCGGTACGCCGACGTCGCCAGCGCGGCCACACCCGGGGCCACCATCTCATCGGCGAGCTCGGTCACGACCGGCACACCGGCCTCCGCGTCCACGATGAGCGCGCCGCGCACGCCCGGGATCCGGCTCAGGCGTTCGACCGCCCGTGCGAGCTTGTCAGTCATGCATCTCCCTCACGTACGCCTGGGCCAACTCCGCCGCCCGCGCCGACGCCCGCAACATCCACCCGGCCGGCGCGTCGGGCGTTCCGGCGACGACGAGCGTCAGCCCATCCTTCAGGGGCGTGATGTGTACCAGCGCGGCATCCGTCTGAAGCAGGACCCCGCGCCAGGCGCCGATGCCCAGGAACCCCGCAATGCGCGCCGCCTCCTCGACCGCCTCGCCCAGGACCGCGCCGAGCCGCTCGGCCCGATTCCGTCCCCCCAGGGCGAGGGTCCCGGCCAGGACCAGCCCCTGGATGTCCAGCACGAGGGCGCCCAGGAACGCAGTGTCCCCGAGCAGCGGCTCGAAGACACGCGTGGGGTCGCGCCGCATCGTCGCGTGTGCCGCGCTTCCGTTCGGCGACGGCGCCGCCGGAGCCGGCCTCGCGCCCGCCGCGCTTCCCGACCGTGCGGACCCTGGTCCGGCGGAAGGCATCGCCCCGATCGCCAGCTCGAGCGCATCTCTCACGGCCGGATCTTCCGGGCGGATCTGCGCGGCACGCTCCAGGTGTCTGCGCGCCGCCTCGTACTCGCGACGCTCCAGGTAGACGAAGCCGAGGCCACGGTGCGCCTCGAAGTGATCGGGGTCGAGGCGGAGGATCGCCGACCAGGCGTCGCTCGCCTTCTCGCGCTCGCCCGCTTCCAGGAAGAGCAGCGCGAGCAGGGCGTGCCCTTCGACATGGGTCGGCTCACGCTCCAGTGCGCGCAGGCAGATATGGAGCGCGGCATCCCGCTGCCCCTGCCGGCGGTAGGCGCGTGCGAGCGAAAGGAAGGCGGGCGAAGCAGGGTCGCGTGCCACCTCCTCGCTCCAGCGCTGGAGCTCGAGCATCGCTGTTTCGGTCATCGGCTATTCGCCCTCGTTGGCCAGGATGTGCGACAACGTCCGCACCGCGGACAGTGCCTCGGCCACCTGTGACTGCGCAGAGTCCTCCGGTGCCAGCCGGAGGTACGACTCGAAGGCCCGGTACGCGCGCTCGAAATCGCCGATGCGCGCGGCCGTGAAACCGAGTCGGTAATGCGCCTCCGGCGCCAGTGGATCCAGCCCGACGGCACGTGCGAACGCCTCCGTCGCCGCGCGCATGCGGCCCTGGACGGCGAGTGCGCGACCCTCGAGGAGCGCCAGCTCCGCCCGGTCCGGGAACGCGGCCTGGAGCTCCGCCGCAGCGCGGGCGGCGGCCTCCGCATCACCATTTTCCAGGTGCTGCACCGCATCGGCAATCGCCTCGTCCAGCTCGCGCTCCGTCAGACGTGACGGGTGCTCGTCGACGCGGACCACGCCCGTGCTGACCAGACCGTAGACGATGCGCGCGACGTCGAAGCTGCTGCGGCCGAGCGCGCCGGAGATCTGGCGCAGGTCCCGCTCGCCGTCGATCTCCGCCAACACCTCCCACTCCTCGGGGTGCAGCTCGAGTGGCGAGCCGGCGGCATCTTCGGTATCCTCGAGAACCGGCACCGACTCGGCACTCGGAATCTTCGCCTCAAGGCGCGCCCATTCGTCGATCCGCCGGGCGCCCTCCATCAGCAGCGACTCGACGCGGATCCGCACCTCCGGGTCACCGACGCTCACATCGTCGCGCTCGTCGAAGCGGAAATGGCCCTCCGTCCACGCCATCAGGTCGTAGACGGCCTCTTCGGCCTGGAAACGAAGGTGGCGCACCACCTCGTCCTCCGCCACGCTCCCCATCTCGACGAGGATCCGGCCGAGCCGCAGGTTAGGCTGCGAGCGCTGGATCTCGAGGGCACGCTGCAGCTCGCGCTCCGTCACCTTCCCCGCGCGAAGGAGCTGCTGACCGAGCTGACGCGGCGACTTGCGACGCTGTGCATGGATGATCTGACCCCGATCGAAATGCACCACGGCATCGTCGTCGCGCCGCTCCGTCGTCACGCTCAGGATCCCGGTTTTGCGCGCGAGCTCCAGGAGCTGGAGGACATCCTGGACGCTGAGCTCCTGCAGCGGTCCTTCGATCGCCATCGCTATCCTGCCTCGGCCGGCACTGCCTCGTTCCGGAGCATCTCGAGCGCCCGGCGCGCCTCGTCGTTCTCCGGATCGAAGCGGAGCACGCGCTGGAAGGCGACGACGGCCTCGTCTTCCCTGCCGGCCACCTCCAGCACCTTCCCGAGCCGCACCAGCGCGCCGAGGTGATACGGGTCGACGTCGAGCAGGTCGACGAGCACGTGGATCGCATCGCGCGTGTTGCCCCGGCGCGTCTCCAGCTCTGCGAGCTCCAGCGCCGCCTCCCCGTAGCTCGGCACAAGCGACAATGCCATCCGCAACTCGGCCGCTGCTTCGTCGACCCGACCGGTACCGGCGAGGACTCGCCCGAGTGCGAGTCGCGTGGCCGCGGCGCCCGAGCCCATCTGGATCGCGCGACGGAGCGTCGCCTCGGCGGCACTCGCGTTGCCCAGCTCGAAGAGCGAGGTCCCGAGGTCGGCCAGCAACCCCGCATCCGCCCCGCCCAGCCCCTGTGCCCACTCGAGCGCCGCCACCGCCTCGGCGTGCCGTCCCGCTCGTGCGAAGGCTTGGCCGAGGAGCCGGAGCCCTTCGGCATCGGTCTCGGCCACGCCCGTCAGCTCCTCCGCCGCCTCGACCGCATCCTCCGCCCGCCCCAGCATCAATAGCGCGCGGGTGCGGCCACGCAGCGCATCCCGCCGCACCTCGACGGGCACCTTTGCCTCGACCGCCTCACGTGCCGCCGTAGTGAAGCGCTCCAGCGCCTCACCCGCCAATCCGCGCCTCAGGAACGCCTCGCCCATGAGAACGAGCGCTTCCCACCGTCCTTCGCCGGTCACGGCTTGTTGCGCCAGTGCGATCGCCCGGTCGAGCTGGCCGTGAGCGAGCGCATCTCTTGCGCCCCGCAGCACCACCTCCGGCGGCTGCACCTCCAGCTCTGCTCCCCCGCCCTGAGCGGTGGACCGGTCCGAGGAAGTCTCGATTTCGGCGAACAGGTCGTCCAGCGCCGAGGCGTCGTAATCGAACGAGTCGACGGCATCGCCGGCAGCCACGCGCTCCGGTGCATCCAGCTCCGGCGCCAGCACCCGCGCTTCCTCGAACTGGAGGTCGATCAGCAGGCGGAAGCGCGGCGCGGGAAAGAGCGGGTCCAGTTCGAGGGCGCGCTTCGTTTCCCGCAGAGCGCCGCGGTAATCGCCGAGTGCGGAGAGGGCGTAGGCCAGGTGGTAGCGGGCCTCGGCCAGGTTCGGATCCACGTCCACGGCCCGCACCAGCGCCGCCCGCGCCTCTTCGATCCGGCCGGCCTCCATGAGCACGGCGCCGAGCCCCGTCCACGCCACCGCGGAGTTGGGCTCGAGCTCGAGCGCCTTTCGGTACGCCTTCGCGGCCGGCTGCCGCTGCCCCTGGCGGGCGAGCATGAGGCCCAGGTTTCGCCACACGTCGCCGGGCACGCGGCCGCGGTCCAGCGCCTCGCGGAACGAGCGTTCCGCGTCCTTGTCGCCGCGATGATGCTGTACGACGCCCAGGTTGTTCCACGCCAGGGCATAGGCCGGGTCCAGCTCCAGCGCACGCCGGTAGCAGCTTTCCGCTCCACTCAGGTCACCCTGCTGGTGCGCCGCCACCCCACGCTCGTTCCACAGCTTCGGACTCGACGACTCCTGCTCCAGCAGCGCCGCGTAGCGCTTCGCCGCCTCCGCCCCCTGCCCACGCAGGAGGTAGAGCTCTGCCTCCGCCTGCCGGACCAGGAAGGCATCCTCGCCGCGTTCCTGTGCGAGTCGGAACTCGCGAAGCGCCTCGTCGAAGAGACCGCGCTGACGGAAGGCGAGCCCGAGGTTGTAGTGTGCGAGCGCTCCCTCGGCCACTTCCGGACGCACGCCGCGATCACCGAGCAGTTCGTTGTAGCGCGCCGCGCTGTAGCGGTCGAGCGAAAGGTTCGCCTCCGCCTTCGTGTAGCTCGGGTTGAGCTGCGCCGCACGCGCCGCCGAGCGCGCGGCTCGGTCCGTCTCGCCCAGGTCGCCGTAGATGAATGCGAGCTGGTGGTGGGCCGCGGCCAGCCCGGGATCGATGACGATGGCGCGCTCCAGCGCATCCCGCGCCTCGGCACTCAGGCCGAGCGTGTAGTAGAGCTCGCCCAGCCGGAGGTGCACGCGTGCGTCACGCGGCGCCAGTGCGATCGCGTGGCGCAGATAGACGAGCGCCGCGTCGACATCGCCGCGCTGGACCTCCGCCCGCGCGAGCTGGAGGTAGATCTCCACGTCGTCGGAGTGGCGCTCGAGGAGCTGCTTCCACTCCCGGACCGCCGCCTGCGCATCGCCCGCGTGCAGGTACGCACGGGCGAGCCGACGGCGAGCGGCATCGTCCTCGGCATTCTTCTCGAGCCGCTCCCGTAGAGCGGCCACGAGGCGCTCGAAGTAACCCGTATGGAAGTAGGCGATCTGCAGGTTGCGCTCGGCCACCTGCATCCGCGGATCCAGTTCGAGGGCGCGTTCGAAGGCGGCGATAGCCTCCTCGTGCAGCCCTTTCTGATAAAAGACGACGCCGAGATTGTTGTGCGCACCCGCATCGTCCGGGCTGATGCGCCGGGCCAGGGAGCGCAGGATCTCGAGGTCCCGCGTCGAGCGAGGAACTGTTGCGCCGTTGATGCCGCTCACGCCAATCGTATCGATCGAAGGATGACCTGTAGCGAATCGGGATCCGGGATCAGGAAGAAATGCCCCTGGAGCCCCTCCGGCTCGTCGCCCATTCGGAAGATCGTGTCGATGCAGATCAGGTGATCGCTCTCCGCGAGCACGCCGACCGAGCCACTCGTCAGAACCGCGGCCGCGAGATCGATCGCGAGCGCGGGCACCGAGGTCAGGAGCAGCAATCCGAGGAAGTCCGAGAGCGCGTTCAGGTACGCGGCGCCCAGGATGTTGCCCGCCTCCTTGAGCGCAGACTGCTCCAGTTCACCGAACCCGTCGGGGAAGGTGATGTCCTCGCGATTCAGCAGGATGCCGGCGAGACGCCTCGCGGTGTCGCCGGGAAAGACCTGGATCGTGCGGCCCGCCAGATCGCCGAGCATCTGCATGGCGACGGCCGCGATGACCTCGTCCGAGCGGCCGGTGAGCTCACCGACATCCTCGACCCGCACCACATGGATACGTGGCGCGTTCACCCAGATGCGGCGCTGCGTCATCTGGGACAGTGCCGTGGCCGCGTGGCCGGCGCCTATGTTTGCGACCTCGCGCAGTGCGTCGAGTTGCAACGCACCGAGCTCTCGCAGATCGACCATGATTCCCCCGTCAGATGAGGCTGATCGGATCGAGGACGAGCGCCGGACGCCCATCCGCCAGGAGCGCCGCACCGGAAAAGACCTTCAGCGTGCCGACCGCGGCATCGAACCCTTTGACGACGATCGGCTCCCGACCGACGAGCCTGTCGACCGCCAGCGCCGCCCTGCGGTCCGCGAGTTCCGTGACCACGGCTTCCGTCTCCGATCCTTCGGCCGCACTTCCGAGCACCGAGCGCAGCCGCACCAGCTCTACGTCCTTGCCTCGGTAGCGAACGACCTCGCGCTCGCCCCGTCGCACCACTCTCTCCTTCTCGAGATCCAACGCCTCCCGCACGTGTGTCAGCGGGATGGCGTAGTCTTCCTCGCCCACGCGTACTCGTAGCGCCTGGATGAGCGCCAGTGTGATCGGCAGCCGGAGCGAGAAGGTCGACCCCTTTCCATCCACGCTCCGCAGTGATACGCCGCCACCCAGGGTACGGATGCGTGTGACGACAGCGTCCATCCCGACGCCGCGCCCCGAGACGGAGCTGACCCCCTCGGCCGTCGAGAAGCCCGGCTGGCTGAGCAGCCGCAGCACGTCCTCATCCGAAAGGTCCTGTGGTCGGTCCGGCGTGATGAGGCCGAGAGTGCGGGAGCGCTCGAGCACCTTGTCGCGAGCGACGCCGCGCCCGTCGTCGGCCACCTCAATGAGTACGCTCGACTGCTCGCGGGTGACGCGCAGCTCCAGTCGGCCGCGAGGGGGCTTGCCGGCCGCGATCCGGGCCTCTCGATCCTCGAGCCCGTGATCGATCGCGTTGCGCAGGAGGTGGACGAGTGGATCCACCAGCTCCTCGAGGATCTCACGGTCCAACTCAATGTCGCGCCCCTCCAGCCGAAAATCCACCTCCTTGCCGAGGGAGCGCGCCGTGTCGCGCACGACCCGCGGCAGGCGGTCGAAGACCAGGCCCGCCGGCACCATGCGCAGCGCCATGATCGTGCTCTGGAGCTCGCGTACCCGGCGACCCACGTCTTCCACGACGTCGCGTAGCACAACAGGCGCATCGGTCGCGAGCCGCTCGAGTCGGCCGACCAGGATCCCGAGGTCGCCCATCCCATCGGCGAGGTCGATGAGCTGCCGCCGATCGACTCGGACATGGTGCGCGCCCGTCACCCCCTCGACCCCTGCGGACCGTTGCCGTTCCGCCTCGGGAGCCGAGCCCGGTCGGCCGGAGTCACCGGCGCCGGCCGTCGCTGCGGACTCGCCCACCGCCCGTACTTCGACAACCTCCACCTCACCGGCGGCGCGGATCGTCTCCTCCAACTCCACCGGGTCGACGATGCCGTCGATGAAGAGCCGCATCTCTCCGTCGAACGCGTCGTCGAATGCGATCGGCTGCGTTGCGAGCACGGAGCAGACACGGGCCACGCTCCGTGCAATCAGCACCGCGCGAGCGGCCTTGAGCTGGCAGTCGTCGGAGAGGACCACACCGACGACCCAATCCGTTCCCTCCGGTGCCTCCACGTCGGGAACGGCCGTGGCGGGGGCAAGGTCGCTGTCCGCGGCTGCGGTTTCGGATGCGTCATCATCGGCATCGCCGCCGCCTGTTGCGGCCTCGTCGATCGCACGCGCCAGAGCGTCGGCGCCGGCGAGCAATTCGTCGATCAACTCGGGATCGACTTCCACTCGCCCCGCGCGCACCTCGTCCAGTCGGTCCTCGAGACGATGCGCCACGGCCGCGACGGCATCGTGGCCCATCATGGCGGACATCCCCTTGATGGTGTGCGCCGCGCGGAACGCCTCATCGAGCGAGCCGCCCCCGCCCCCGGACTCGAGGTCGAGAATCCCTCGGTTCAGGGTGTCGAGGTGCTCCTGCGCTTCCGCGAGGTAGAGGTCCAGATACTGGTCGAACTCCGACATGGCCGCCCGGCCGAATCCTGCTAGCCGAGTACGCGCTGGACCGCTTCCAGCACGCGCGACGGCTGGAACGGCTTCACGACGAAGTCCCGTGCCCCCGCCTGGATCGCCTCGATGACCAGCGCCTGCTGCCCCATGGCGCTGCACATCAGGATCCTGGCCTCCGGGTCCTCGCTCACGATGTTGCGGACCGCGTCGATGCCTCCCATGTCTGGCATCACGATGTCCATCGTCACCAGGTCTGGTTTGAGCTCGCGGTACCGTTCGACGGCCTGTGCGCCGGTTTCCGCCTCACCGACCACCTCGAAGCCCGCCTGCTTCAGGATGTCCGCGATCATGCTGCGCATGAAGATCGCGTCGTCGCAGATCAACACCGTACGTGCCATGGATAGTCCTCCCCCGTGCCCGGGAGCGTGGTTGGTCAGAGTAGTAGGCCCCCCAGAATCCGATCGGAATCGAGCGCCAGAAAGGTCCGTCCCCCGATCTCGCCGGTCCCGAGGACAGCGTCTCGGTCCACGTCGATGCCGCGCAACACCGTCCGGCGCCTGCCGAGCTCCGTGATCGTCGCCGGCCGCACCCCTTCGACCACCTCGACCGCACACGCTACGGTGCGCCCGCCGACCTCGGTCAACAGCAGACGGGTTTCGGGCCGTTCAGCGGCCGCTCTCAGCCCGAGCACGGCGCCCAGATCGAAAACCGTCACGATTCGGCCGCG
>CALKIP010000131.1 GCA_937995995.1 uncultured bacterium | reverse complement strand
CTTCGGTGTCGTCTTCTCCGACGCCACCGGCCACAACCTCGCCGAGGCGGACCCTGACACCTTCGCGGCGATGGAGCGGCGCTTCAAACGCTGGGACGATATCGACATCCACTACGACGGCCACGTGATCCGCTCGACCGGCCACGGCTTCAGCGGCCTCTCGCGACGCGCGCTCCTCGAGATCCTGACCGACCGCGCCCGTGAGCTCGGCGTCGAGATCCGTTTCGGCCACGAGGTGTCGGATCTCACCACACCCTACGACCTGAAGATCGTCGGCGCACTCCGCGACGCCGCCGGCGCCCCCGGCGAGGCCGCGCCCCCCGACCTCATCGTCGCCGCGGATGGTGCGAACAGCCGCATCCGCTCCCTTTTTCGCCAACACTTCCTGCCGACCGTCGACGAGCGGCCCAACCGCTTCGTATGGCTCGGCACGACGAAGCCGTTCCCGGCCTTCACCTTCTACTTCAAATGGGACGAGCACGGCCTCTGGCGTGTGCACGCCTATCCGTTCGAGGGCGGCCGCTCGACCTTCATCGTCGAAACGACGGAGCGGACCTGGCGCGCCGCCGGCCTCGAGCCCGACGACGAGGCCGCAACACTCGCCTTCTGCGAGAGCCTCTTCGCCGAGGAGCTGGATGGGCACCGCCTGCTGGCCAACCGCTCGATCTGGCGCAGCTTCGCGACCGTGCGCAACGAGCGGTGGAGCCACGTGATCGAGTCGGACCACACGGGCAGTTCCGTCCCGGTCGTCCTCCTCGGCGACTCCGCCCACACCGCACACTTCTCGATCGGCTCCGGGACCAAGCTCGCACTGGAGGACGCGATCGCCCTCGTCGCCGCCTTGCGTGCGGAGCCCGACGTCCCGCGCGCCCTCGAGGCGTACGAAGCCGAGCGCCGCCCCGCCGTCGAAAGCCTGCAGCGCGCAGCACAGGTGAGCCTGGAATGGTTCGAGGGCACCGAACGCTTCTGGGGCACCGAGCCGGTCCAGTTCGCCTTCAACCTCCTGACGCGCAGCCTCCGGGTCACGCACGACAACCTGAAAGTACGCGACCCCTCCTTCGTGGCCCGCGTCGACCGCTGGTTCGCCGAGCAGGCCGAGAAGCAGAGCGGCGTCCCGACCGTGAACGCGACCGCCCACGACGGCGACACCGCCACGGCGCCGCCCGAGGACGCCGCCACCGGGGCGGTTCGTGCTCCGATCGGGAGCGACGCCACGGACACGCCAACCTCCCCACCCACCGGGACCTCCCGCGAGGAAAGCTCCCTCCCGCTGTCCGAAGGGCAGCCCTCCCGCGCCGAAGGCGCCCTCCCGCCGCCCGAAGGGCGGCCCTCCCGCCCGCCAAAGTCGGGCCCTCCCGCCGCCCCGAGCGCGCAAGTACAACCTCCCGTGCCCCCACCCCTCTTCACACCGTACCGCATCCGCGACCTGCGGCTCCCCAACCGCGTCGTCGTCTCGCCGATGTGCCAGTACAGCGCCCGGGATGGCAAGATCGACGACTGGCACCTGGTCCACATCGGCAGCCGCGCGGTCGGCGGGGCGGGGCTGGTGATCGCGGAGATGACGGACGTGAGCCCGGAGGGCCGCATCACGCACGGCTGCGCGGGGCTCTACAAGGATGATCACATTGGGGCGTGGAGGCGCGTCGTCGACTTCGTGCACACACACACCGACGCGAAGATCGGGATCCAGCTAAGCCATGCCGGCCGCAAGGCCGCGACCGCACTTCCGTGGGAAAAGGACGACAACGAGCCGCTGAGCCTCGAGGAGGGCGCCTGGCCGATCGTCGCGCCGTCGCCGATCCCGTACTTCCCACACAGCCAGGTGCCGCGCGAGTTGGAGCGGCGCGACATGGAGCGGGTGCTCGACGACTTCGTCCGGGCCACGCACAGGGCCGAGGAGGCCGGCTTCGACTGGCTCGAGCTGCACTGTGCGCACGGCTACCTGCTCGGCACCTTCATCTCGCCGCTCACCAACGTGCGCACGGACGACTACGGCGGCCCGCTCGAAAACCGCATGCGCTTCCCACTCGAGGTCTTCGACGCCGTCCGTGCCGTCTGGCCCGCGCACAAGCCGATGTCGGTACGCATCTCCGCCATGGACTGGGCGCCCGGCGGGATGGACTCCGAGGAGGCCGTGCAGGTCGCAAGGCTGCTCGAAACGCACGGCTGCGACATCGTCGACGTCTCCGCCGGCCAGACCGTCGCGCACCAACGACCCGTCTACGGCCGCCAGTTCCAGACGCCGTTCAGCGACCGGATCCGCCACGAGGCAGGGATCGCGACGATGACCGTCGGCAACATCTCCTCCTACACCGACGTCAACACGATCCTCGCCGCCGGCCGCGCCGACCTCGTCGTCCTCGCGCGCGCCCACCTCTGGGATCCCTACTGGACCCGCCACGCGGCACACGAACTGGGTCATCCCCTGCCCTGGCCGAAACAGTACGCGACGCTGGAACGCTACAATCCGCGCTTCACATGATGGACCGAGCGCGAGGACGGCGGACCCCCACGCCCTCGCGCACGCGCCCGCCCTCGCCCATCACGCGGCGATGCTCAGCTTCAGCTCGATGTTGGAGAGGATCGAGTTCGCGTAGTCGCCCTTGGCCGTGATGTTGGTCTTGATGCGCCGGGCCGAGTGCACGCGCACCGTCGTCCGCTCCGCGGAGTCGCGGATCACGACGACGCGCACGAGCTCGCCCCAGCTGAACGCCGAGGTCGCCTTCTTGCCGATGATCATCCAGGTGTCCTGATCGACCTGGCTCGCACTCTCGATCTGGAGCCCCGTCTCCACGGCGGCCTCCCGCGCCGCCGCCAGCGTCTTGTCGAAGCCGGCCTCGAAAGTTCTGCCGATCCCCGCGTGCAGCGGTGCGTTCTGGACGCTTCCGGCCGATGCGCAACCAGCCAGGACGAGAAGGATACCGAGCGCGAAGACCTTGCCGATGCGACCTTGCATTGTTGAAACCCTCCCGGGACGAGTGACAATACCGCCGACCACCGCGTACGCTTGCACATCGCTATCGTGGTTCGACCTCATCCCCATCTATCGAAAAAGCGCCGGAAATCGGATCAGCCCCTTGCCCTCGCCACTCCCCTCGCCCGATCGGCACCCTTCACTGCTGCGAGTCGGCCCGAGCCCTGAGCCCTGAGCCCTGAGCCCTGACTCCTGACTCCTGAATCCCGAATCCCGCCACCCCCGGACTTGGCGGACGGACGCACCGCCCGTATTCTGCACCCGGTGACGCGAGCCCGGTGATGCGGGCCCGATGGCCGGACACGACGGAACCCGCCGGCTTCGTTCACAAGGCCGCGACGCCTGCACCCCACCCGAAGCAACCGGAGGACGACGTCATGCCCCTGACCTACGGCAGCTATCTCCGCCTCGACGAGCTCCTCGACCTCCAGACCCCCGTCTCGGACGGCCCGGAGCACGACGAGATGCTCTTCATCGTCATCCACCAGGTCTACGAACTCTGGTTCAAGGAAATCCTCCACGAGCTGAGCCACCTGCAGGAATTGCTGAACATCGACGACTCGCCTCGTGCCCAGCACACGCTGAAGCGGGTACTTACGATCCTGAAGGTGCTCGTCGCCCAGATCGACGTGCTCGAGACGATGACGCCGCTCGAGTTCCTCTCCTTCCGCGACCGCCTCGAGTCCGGCAGCGGCTTCCAGTCGTTTCAGTTCCGCGCCCTCGAGTTCGCACTCGGCTTGAAACGTCGCGGTGCCGTCGACCACTACCCGGAGGACTCGCCGAGCCGCGAGCTCCTCGAGGCCTACTACCGCCGCCCCACGCTCTGGGACGCGTTCCTCCACTACCTGGCCCGCAGCGGTTACGCCGTGCCGCGGGATCTGCTCGAACGCGACGTCACCCAGCCGGTGGAGGCGTCGCCTCGGCTCCAGAAGGTCCTCATCGAGATCTACCGCAACGACCCCGCGACCACCGGCATCTGCGCGCGCCTCGTCGACCTTGACGAGGGGATCCAGGAATGGCGCTACCGCCACGTGAAGATGGTCGAGCGCACCATCGGCACGAAGCGAGGTACCGGCGGCTCGACCGGTGCGGAGTACCTGCGCAAGACGCTCTTCCGGC